>NZ_JBSFWR010000029.1:0-83778 GCF_053594915.1 Kitasatospora sp. NPDC002543
CGCGGCCCGCCCCGACGCCCGCCCGACCCTCACCGAGCTGGTCGACGCCCAGGTCGCCCGCACCCCGGACGCCCCCGCGCTGTACGCCGAGGGCACCACCCTCGGCTACGCCGAACTCGACGCCCGGGCCAACCGGCTGGCCCGGGTGCTGGCCGCCCGCGGCCTGGGCACCGAGGACGTCGTCGCGCTGGCCCTGCCGAAGTCCCCCGAGGCGGTCGCCGCGATCCTCGCCGTCGCCAAGACCGGCGCCGCCTGGCTGCCCGCCGACCCGGCCTACCCGGCCGAGCGGCTGCGCCACATGCTGACCGACTCCCGCGCCGCCCTGGTGCTGACCACCACCGAGGCCGCCGGGCAGCTGCCCGAGACCGGCGCCCCCCGGCTGCTGCTCGACTCGCCCGAGCACCTCGCCGCGCTCGACGCCCTGCCCGCCGACCCCTTCACCGCCGCCGAGCGGGTGCGGCCGGTGAGCGCGCCGAACACCGCGTACGTCATCTACACCTCCGGCTCCACCGGCGTGCCCAAGGGCGTGGCCGTCACCCACACCGGGCTGCCCAGCATGGTCGCCACCCAGGTCGCCGCCACCGGGGTCGGCCCCGGCAGCCGGGTGCTCCAGGCCTCCTCGCTCAGCTTCGACGTCTCGGTCTCCGACCTGTGCGTGGCGCTCACCACCGGCGCCGCGCTCGTCCTGCCCCGCGAGCAGAGCCAGCTGGTCGGCGAGCCGCTGGCCGCCCTGATCGACCGGTTCGGCGTCACCCACGCCGACGTCGCCACCGCGATGATCTCCACCCTGCCCGACCTGCCGATGCCCTCGCTGCGCACCCTGATCGGTGGCGGCGAGGCGGTCTCCCGCGAGCTGGCCGCCCGCTGCGGCCGCGGCAGGCTGATGCTCAACAGCTACGGGCCGACCGAGGCCACCGTCATCGTCTCCATGAGCGAGCCGCTGACCGGTGAGGAGCAGCCCCCGATCGGCCGGCCCTGCCGGGACGTGCGCATCCACGTGCTGGACGAGCGGCTGCGCCCGGTCGAACCGGGCACCGTGGGCGAGCTGTACCTGGCCGGCCCGCACCTGGCCCGCGGCTACCTGAACCGCCCCGGCCTGACCGCCGAGCGCTTCGTGGCCGACCCGTACGGCGAGCCCGGCGACCGCATGTACCGCACCGGCGACCTCGGCAGCTACCGCCCGGACGGCCAGCTGGACTTCCTCGGCCGGGCCGACGACCAGGTGAAGATCCGCGGCTTCCGGGTGGAGCTCGGCGAGATCGAGCAGACCCTCTCCGCCCACCCCGGGGTGTGCCAGGCCGTGGTGCTGGTCCGCGAGGACCGCCCGGGCGAGCGCCGCCTGGTCGGCTACACCGTCGGCACCGCCGACCCGGCCGAGCTGCGGGCGTACTGCGCCGAGCGGCTGCCCGACCACATGGTGCCCACCGTCGTGGTGCTCGACCGGCTGCCGCTCACGCCCAACGGCAAGGTCGACAAGCGCGCCCTGCCCGCGCCGGTGTTCGGCGCCGGCGAGGAGGACGGCCGCGCCCCCGCCGGCGAGCTGGAGCACACCCTGGTCCGGCTGTTCGGCGAGGTGCTGGGGCTGCCCCGGGTGGGCGTCACCGACTCCTTCTTCGAGCTCGGCGGGGACTCCATCGTCGCCATCCAGCTGGTCTCCCGAGCCCGGCACGCGGGCCTCCAGCTCACCCCGCGCGAGGTGTTCCTCGCCCCGACCGTCGAGGCACTGGCGCGGATCGCCCGTCCGCTGGAGGGGCCCGTCGTGATCGAGCCCGCCGGGGCCGGCCTCGGCGAGGTGCCGGCGACGCCCATCGTGCACTGGCTGGCCGCCCAGCACGGCGAGGTCGAGAGCTTCTACCAGTCCACCGTGCTCACCCTGCCGGCCGGCACCGCCCGGGAGCACCTGGCCACCGCCGTCCAGGCCCTGCTCGACCACCACGACCTGTTCCGCGCCCGCACCTCCCCGCTCGCCGAGCGCCCCTGGACGCTGCACGTGCCCGAGCCCGGCGCCGTCGCCGCCGCCGAGGTGCTGAGCCGGGTCGAGGGCCCGGCCACCGCCGGGGCGCTGCGCTCCGCGACCGGGGCCGCCCGGGAGCGGCTGTCGCCCGAGGACGGCCGGATGGTCCGGGCGGTGCACTTCGACAGCGGCCCCGCACTGCCCTCCCAGCTGCTGCTGGTGATCCACCACCTGGTGGTGGACGGCGTCACCTGGCGCATCGTCGAGGAGGACCTGCTCGGCGCGCTCGCCGCGCTCCGCGAGGGCCGCGCCGTCGAGCTCGCGCCGGTGCCCACCTCCTTCCGCCGCTGGGCCCAGCGGCTCGGCGCCGAGGCGCGGACCGACCGCCGGGCCGCCGAACTCCCGCTCTGGCAGGCCGCCCTGGCCACCCCGGACCCGCTGCTCGGCGACCGCCCGCTGGACCCGGCCCTGGACACCTACGCCACCGAGGGACAGCTGCGGCTCGTGCTGCCCGCCGCGACCACCCGGGCGCTGCTCACCAAGGTCACCGCCGCCTACCACGCCCAGGTCAACGACGTGCTGCTGACCGGTCTCGCACTGGCCCTCGGCCACTGGCGGGGCCGGGAGACCACCGGGCCCGACGGCGCCGTGCTGGTCACCGTCGAGGGCCACGGCCGCGAGGAGGTCGTCGAGGGCGTCGACCTGCACCGCACCGCCGGCTGGTTCACCTCCGTATACCCCGTCCGGCTCGCCCCCGGGGCTCTGGACTGGTCCGAGGTCACCGCGGCCGGCCCCGGACTCGGCCGCGCCCTGGGCCGGGTGAAGGAGCAGCTGCGCGCCGTCCCGGACAACGGCATCGGCTTCGGCCTGCTGCGCCACCTCAACCCGGACACCGCCGCCGTCCTCGCCGGCCACGCCGACCCGCAGATCGAGTTCAACTACCTGGGCCGCTTCGCACCCGAGGGCGTCACCGCCGAGGACGTGCTGGCCGGCACCGAGGCGATGTCCGAGGGCGCCGCGCACGGCCTGGCGCTCGGCCGGGTGCTCGGCCTGGACGCCACCACCGTGGACACCCCGCAGGGCCCGCTGCTGGTCGCCCAGTGGTCGTACGCCGGCGGGCTGCTCTCCGAGGAGCGGGTGCGCGCCTTCGCCGAGGCCTGGTTCGCCGCGCTGACCGCGCTCGCCGAGCACGCCGAACGGCCGGACGCCGGCGGGCACACCCCCTCCGACTTCCCGCTGGTCGCGCTCACCCAGGAGGAGCTGGACGGGCTCGCCGCCCACCACGCCCCGGCCCGCCTGGCGGACGTCTGGCCCACCTCGCCGCTCCAGCAGGGCATGGCCTTCCACTCGGCGTACGACGCCGAGGGCGCGGACGTCTACACCTCGGTCGTGACCTTCGACCTCACCGGCCCGGTGGACGCCGCCCGACTGCGCGCCGCCGCCGAGGCGCTGCTGACCCGCCAGCCGAACCTGAAGGCCGCGTTCCACCAGCGGCACGACGGGCCGCCGGTGCAGGTCGTCCCCGACGGCGTCGAGCTGCCCTTCACCGTCCTCGACCTGAGCGCCCACGCCGACCCGTCCGCGGAGGCCGCCCGGATCGCCGCCGCCGAGTACGGCCGCCGCTTCGACCTCGACCGCCCGCCGCTGCTGCGCTACACCCTGCTCACGCTCGCGCCCGGGCGCCACCAGCTGATCGCCTCCGCGCACCACATCCTGCTGGACGGCTGGTCCACCCCGCTGTTCGCCGAGGAGCTGTGGGGCCTGTACTTCGAGCAGCCGCTCGCCCCGGCGGCCCCGTACCGCGAGTACCTGCGCTGGATCACCCGGCGCGACGGCGCGGCCGCCCGCGCCGCCTGGGCCCAGGCCCTGGCCGGCGCCGACGAGCCCACCCTGCTCGCCCCCGGCCGGTCGGCGGCCACCCCGCAGCTGCCGCTGCGCCTGCACACCGGGCTCACCCCGGAGACCACCGAGGCCCTCGCCCGCACCGCCCGCCGCTACGGCGTCACCCTCAACACCCTGGTCCAGGCGGCCTGGGGCGTGCTGCTGACCCGGCTCACCGGGCGCGAGGACGTGCTGTTCGGCACCACCGTCTCCGGCCGGCCGCACGACCTGCCGGGCGTGGAGCGGATGATGGGCCTGCTCATCAACACCGTGCCGGTGCGGGTGCGCCTGGACCAGGCGGAGAGCTGGGGCCAGCTGCTGCTGCGGCTGCAGCACGAGCAGTCCGCGCTGCTGGACCACCAGCACCTCAGCCTCACCGAGATCCAGCAACTCGCAGGCGTGGGCAGCCTGTTCGACACCGTCACGGTGTACGGCAACTACCCGGACCCGTCCGCGCTGGACGACGCGGACCCGAGCGGCGCCACCCGCGTCGCCCTGGTCGAGGACGTCGACAGCGCCCACTACCCGCTGGTGCTGGCCCTCACCCCGGGCGACGGCCTCCAGCTGCGCCTCGACCACCAGCCGGACGCCTTCACCGCGGAGCAGGCCCGCACCCTGCTGGACCGCTTCCTCGCCCTGCTCGACCGGATCGTCGCCGACCCGGCCGAACTCGTCGGCACCGTCGAGGTGTTGACCGCGGACGAGCGCGCCGAGCTGGTCACCCGGTGGAGCGGCACCACCACCCCGCTGCCGGAGGGCTCGCTGCCCGAGCTGTTCGAGGCCCGCGCGGCCGCGACCCCGGACGCGATCGCGCTCACCGCCGAGGACGCCGAGCTCACCTACGCCCAGCTCAACGCCCGGGCCAACGGCCTGGCGCTGCGGCTGGTCGAGGCCGGGGTCGTCCGGGAGACGCCGGTCGCGCTGATGATCGACCGCTCGGCCGCCCAGGTGGTCGCGATCCTCGCCGTCCTCAAGGCCGGCGGCCTCTACGTGCCGCTGGACGACGCCCAGCCGGCCGACCGACTGCGCACCGTGCTCGCGGACGCCGGGGCCGTCCTGGTGCTGGCCGACGCCGCGCACCGCGCACACCCCGCGCTGGCCGGGCTGACGGTCCTCGCCCCGGACGCCGAGGAGCACCCCGGGAACCTCGGACTGCCGCAGCACGCCGACCAGTTGGTGTACGTGATGCACACCTCCGGCTCGACCGGCGTGCCCAAGGGCATCGCCGTCACCCACCGCGGCGTGGTGGACCTCGCGCTCGGCGGGCAGTTCACCGGCGGCGGTCACGAGCGGCTGCCGGTGCACGCGCCCTCCGCCTTCGACGCCTCCACCTACGAGATCTGGACCCCGCTGCTCTCCGGCGGCCAGCTGGTGATCGCTCCGGCCGGCCGGCTCGGCATCGCCGAGCTGGCGGCGGTGATCGGCCACGAGCGCACCACCTCCGCCTGGATCAGCGTCGGTCTGTTCAACGTGCTGGCCGCCGAGGCCCCGGAGACCTTCGCCGGGCTGCACGAGGTGTGGACGGGCGGGGACATCGCCTCGCCGGCCGCCATGCGCCGGGTGCTGGACAGCTGCCCCGGGCTGCGGCTGGTCAACGTCTACGGGCCGACCGAGACGACCACCTTCGCCACGCACTTCCCGATGACCTCGGCCGCCGAGGTGCCGGCCGTCGTGCCGATCGGCCGGCCGCTGCCCAACAACCGGCTGTACGTGCTGGACGCCGGACTGCGCCCGGTGCCGGTCGGCGTGGCCGGCGAGCTGTACATCGGCGGCAACGGCCTGGCCCGCGGCTACGTCCGCCGCCCGGGGCTGACCTCCGAGCGCTTCGTGGCCTGCCCGTTCGGCGAGCCCGGCGGCCGGATGTACCGCACCGGCGACGTGGTGCGCTGGACGCCCGCGGGCGAACTGGAGTTCGTCGGCCGAGCGGACGACCAGGTCAAGCTGCGCGGCTTCCGGATCGAACTCGGCGAGGTGGAGGCGGCGTTCACCGCCCACCCGGCGGTCGGCCAGGTCTGCGCGGCGGTCCGCCAGGACCAGCCCGGCGACAAGCGCCTGGTCGCGTACGTCACCGGCGAGGTACGGGCCGAGGAGCTGCGCGACTTCGTCACCGACCGGCTGCCCGGCTACATGCTGCCGGCCGCGATCGTCGTCCTCGACGAACTGCCGGTGAACCCCAACGGCAAGGTGGACCGCAAGGCCCTGCCCGCCCCCGACTACAGCGGCGCCGACGGCGGGCGCGCGCCGCGCACCGCCGCCGAGCAGGCCCTGTGCGGGCTGTTCGCCGAGGTCCTCGGGCTGGCCCGGATCAGCATCGACGACAACTTCTTCGACCGCGGCGGCCACTCCCTGCTGGCCACCAAGCTGATCAGCCGGATCCGGGCCGGCCTCGGCGCCGAACTGCCGATCCGCGCCCTCTTCGACAACCCGACGGTGGCCCTGCTGGCCGCCGCGCTGCCCGACTCCGCGGCGGCCCGTCCGGCCCTGCGGCCGGCCGAGCGGCCCGAGCGGGTGCCGCTCTCCTCGGCGCAGCAACGCCTTTGGTTCATCGAGCAGTTCGAGGGCCCCAGCGCGCTCTACAACACCCCCGTCGCGGTCCGGCTCACCGGCGCCGTCGACCTGCCCGCCCTGGAGCTGGCCGTCCGGGACGTGGTGCGGCGGCACGAGGTGCTGCGCACCGTCTTCCCGACCGTCGACGGGCAGCCGCACCAACGCGTCGTCAGCGCCGACGAGTTGCCCCTGCACCAGGTGCGGGTGGCCGACGAGTCCGAGCTGCGGACCGCGCTGGTCGCGGCCGGCGAGGAGGTCTTCGACCTCGCCCACGACCTGCCGGTGCGCGCCACCCTGCTGTCGCTGCCGCACGAGGAGCACGTCCTGCTGGTGCTGATGCACCACATCGCCAGCGACGGCTGGTCGGTCGGGCCGCTCTTCCGCGACCTCGCCGAGGCCTACGAGGCCCGCCGCGCCGGCTCCGCGCCCACCCGTGCGCCGCTGCCGGTGCAGTACGCCGACTACACCCTCTGGCAGCGCGAGCTGCTCGGCACCGACGAGCGGCCCAGCACCCTGCTGACCGACCAACTCGCTTACTGGCAGCAGGCCCTGGCCGACGCCCCGGAGGAGCTGGCACTCCCCTACGACCGTCCGCGCCCGGCCACGCCGGGGCACCGGGGCGGCCTGGTGGAGGTCGCCGTCGACGCCGAACTGCACGGCTCCCTCGTCGAGTTGGCGGCGGCGCAGAACGCCAGCCTGTTCATGGCGCTGCAGGCCGCGGTCGCCGTCCTCTACACCCGCCTGGGCGCCGGCACCGACCTGCCGTTCGGCACCCCGGTGGCCGGCCGCACCGACGAGGCCCTGGACGACCTGGTCGGCTTCTTCGTCAACACCCTGCCGCTGCGCACCGACACCGGCGGCGACCCGACCTTCCGGGAGCTGCTCGACCGCGTCCGGCGCGCCGACCTGGACGCCTACGACCACCAGGACATCCCCTTCGAGCGCCTGGTCGAACAGCTCAACCCGACCCGCACCCCCGCCCGCCACCCGCTCTTCCAGACCCTGGTGGCCCTGGAGAGCCGGGTCACCGTCCCCGCCTCCTTCGGCGGCCTGGGCTGCGCGGAGCACCCCTTCGAACTGGACGTGGCCAAGTTCGACCTCTCCTTCCGCTTCACCGAGCAGGGCCCCGGGGCGGGCCTGACGGTGGCGCTCGAGTACGCCGTCGACCTCTTCGACCACGCCACCGCCGCCTCCCTCGCCGAGCGGCTGCTGCGGGTGCTGGACGCCGCCGCGGCCGCCCCGGACGCGCCGATCGGCACCATCGGGATCCTCGCCCCGGCCGAGCGCGAGCAGCTGCTCACCGGCTGGAACGACACCGCCTCGCCCGTCCCGGACGCGACCCTGCCCGAGCTGTTCGAGGCGCGGGCCGCGGCCACCCCCGACGCGCCGGCCGTGGTCTCCGAGCACGGCACCCTCAGCTACGCCGAACTGGACTCCCGGGCCGAGCACCTGGCCGTCCGCCTGGCCGCCGCCGGGGTCGGCGCCGAGACGCCGGTGGTCCTGCTGATGGACCGCTCCGCCGACCTGCTGACGGCGATCCTCGCGGTGGCCAAGGCGGGCGGCTGCTACGTCCCGCTGGACGACCGGCACCCGGCCGAACGGCTGCGGCGGATCACCGCCGGGACGGCCGCCGCCCTCGTCCTGGTCGACGGGGCGCACCGCGACCACCCGCTGGCCGCCGACGCCCCCTGCCCCGTCCTGCCGCTCACCGAGGGCTGGTTCGACGGCCCGCGCGAGCGGCGCGCCGAGCGGACCGCGCCCCACCCGGAGCAGCTCGCGTACGTGATGTTCACCTCCGGCTCCACCGGGGAGCCCAAGGGCATCGCGATCAGCCACCGGGACGTGGTGCAGCTCGCCACCGACCCGTGCTGGCGGCACGACGAGGGCCTGCGGGTGCTGTTCCACGCGCCGCACGCCTTCGACGCCTCGACCTACGAGATCTGGGTGCCGCTGCTCTCCGGCGGCCGGGTGGTCGTCGCGCCGCCCGGCGACCTCGACGCGGCCGCCATCCGCGAGCTGGTCCGGGTCCACGCGCTCACCCACGTGCACGTCACCGCGGGCCTGTTCCGGGTCATCGCGGAGGAGGACCCGGGCATCTTCGCCGGTGTGCGCGAGGTGCTGACCGGCGGCGACGTGGTCTCCGCCCCGGCCGTGCGCCGGGTCCTGGAGGCCGTCCCGGGGATCGCCGTGCGGGCGCTCTACGGGCCGACCGAGACCACCCTGTGCGCCACCCAGTACCCGATGCCGGACGCCGCGGCGGTGCCGGGCACGGTGCCGATCGGGCGCCCGCTGGCCAACACCCGGCTGTACGTGCTGGACGCCGGACTCCAGCCGGTGCCGGCCGGGGTGGCGGGCGAGCTGTACATCGCCGGGGCCGGCCTGGCCCGCGGCTACGTCGACCGCCCCGGGCTGACCTCCGAGCGCTTCGTGGCCTGCCCCTTCGACGGCGTCGGCAGCCGGATGTACCGCACCGGCGACCTCGCCCGTTGGACGGCGGACGGCGTCCTGGAGTTCCTCGGCCGGGCCGACGACCAGGTGAAGATCCGCGGCTTCCGGATCGAACTCGGCGAGGTGGAGGCCGCGTTCACCGCCCACGGGAGCGTCGGCCAGGCGCTCGCGGTGGTCCGCGAGGACCAGCCGGGCGACAAGCGCCTGGTGGTGTACGCCACCGGCAAGGCCACCGGCGGGGAACTGCTCGCCTTCGTCGCGGACCGCCTCGCCGCCTACATGCTCCCGGCCGCGGTGGTCGTCCTGGACAGCCTGCCGGTGACGGCCAACGGCAAGGTCGACCGCAAGGCCCTGCCCGCGCCCGAGTACGCCGGGGCGGCCGAGGGCCGCGCCCCGCGCACCGAGCGCGAGCGGGAGCTGTGCGCCCTGTTCGCCGAGGTGCTGGGCGTGCCGACGGTCAGCATCGACGACCGGTTCTTCGACCTCGGCGGCCACTCCCTGCTCGCCACCCGGCTGGTCAGCCGCATCCGCGCCACCCTCGGCGCGGAGCTGCCGATCCGCACCCTGTTCGACTCGCCCACGGTCGCCGCCCTCGCCGCCGCCCTGCCCGGCGGAGAGCAGGCGCCCGCGCCGAAGAAGGCCCGTCCGGCCCTGCGCCCGATGCGCCGCCCGCAGGCCTGACCGGCGGCGGGACGCGGGCCGCCCACCGGCGGCGGCCCGCCCCGCCGCACGACCGCCCGGCCCCACCCGTCAGAGCAGCACCACCAGCCACAGCAGCCGTACGTCGCCAGTCGGAGGCAGACCTTGATCCCGTTGTCGTTCGCCCAGCAGCGGCTCTGGTTCATCGAACAGTTCGAGGGCCGGAGCGCCCTCTACAACACTCCGTTCGCCCTCCGGCTGACCGGTGAACTCGACGCCGCCGCCCTCGAGGGCGCGCTCGGGGACGTGGTGGACCGGCACGAGGTGCTGCGCACCGTCTTCCCCACCGCCGACGGCCGGCCCCACCAGCACATCCTTCCCGAGGGGCGCCCGCCGCTGCACCGGGTGCCGGTGGCCGGCGAGGCCGAGCTGCGGGAGCTGATGAGCGCGGCCGCCGGGCACGTCTTCGACCTCTCCCGGGACCTCCCGCTCCGGGCCTGGCTGTACGCCCTGCCCGCGCCGGGCGAGCACGTCCTGCTGCTGCTCACCCACCACATCGCCAGCGACGGCTGGTCGGTCGGGCCGCTCTTCCGCGACCTCGCCGAGGCCTACCGGGCCCGGCTGGCCGGCACCGGCCCGCAGTGGGAGCCGCTGCCGGTGCAGTACGCCGACTACACCCTCTGGCAGCGCGAGCTGCTCGGCGAGGAGGACGACCCGGAGAGCGTCGTCTCCCTGCAACTCGCCCACTGGAAGCAGGCGTTGTCCGGCCTTCCGGAGGAGCTGGCGCTCCCCTACGACCGTCCCCGCCCGAGCCGGCCGAGCCACCGCGGCGGCGCCGCCGACTTCGAGCTGGACGCCGAACTGCACGGCGCGCTGACCGAGTTGGCCTCCGGCCGGCACGCCAGCCTGTTCATGGCGCTGCAGGCCGCGGTCGCCGTCCTCTACACCCGCCTGGGCGCCGGCACCGACCTGCCGCTCGGCACCCCGGTGGCCGGCCGCACCGACGAGGCCCTGGACGACCTGGTCGGCTTCTTCGTCAACACCCTGCCGCTGCGCACCGACACCGGCGGCGACCCGACCTTCCGGGAGCTGCTGGACCGCGTCCGCCGCACCGACCTGGACGCCTACGACCACCAGGACATCCCCTTCGAGCGCCTGGTCGAACACCTCAACCCGACCCGCACCCCCGCCCGCCACCCGCTCTTCCAGACCGTCGTCACCCTGAACGCGGAACGGGCCGGGGACCTCGCCTTCGGCGCCGCGACCGGCACCCCGGTCGAGACCGGCGAGGCCCAGGCCCAGTTCGACCTCAACTTCAACTTCGTCGAGCGGCTCGCGGCCGACGGCACCTGCCTGGGCGTGCGCGGCGCCGTCGACTACGCGGCCGACCTCTTCGACCACGCCACCGCCGTCTCCCTCGCCGAGCGGCTGGTGCGCGTGCTGCGCGCCGCCGTGGCCGCCCCGGACGCGCCGATCGGCACCATCGGGATCCTCGCCCCGGCCGAGCGCGAACAGCTGCTCACCGGCTGGAACGGACCGGCCGCGGCCGTCGCCGAGCGGAGCCTGCCCCGGCTGTTCGAGGCCCAGGCCGCCGCCACCCCCGACGCCCTCGCCCTGGTCTCCGGCGCCGAACGGCTCGACTACGCCGAACTGAACGACCGCGCCAACCGGCTCGCCGCCCTGCTGCTGGAAAGCGGTCTGACCACCGAACAGCCGGTCGCCGTGCTGATGGAGCGCTCCGCCGCCCTGCTCACCGCCGTCCTCGCGATCGCCAAGGCGGGCGGCACCTACGTCCCGCTGGACGACCGCTACCCGCTGGACCGCCTCCAGCACATCCTCGCCGACACCCGCACCGCCCTGCTGCTGACCGACCTGGCCCACCGGGGCCACCCGGTGCTCGCCACCGAGGGCTTCGCCACCGTCGAGGTCACCGACGCGCTGCTCGCCGACGCCCCCGCGGCCGGCGACCCGGCCCTGCCGGTGCTGCCCGGCCAGCTGGTCTACGTGATGTACACCTCGGGCTCGACCGGGGTGCCCAAGGGCGTCGCCGTGACCCACCGCAACGTGGTCGACCTGCTCGGCAACCCGCACTTCCGGGCCGGCCACCACGAACGCGTGCTGCTGCACTCCCCCACCGCCTTCGACGCCTCCACCACCGAGATCTGGGCGCCGCTGGTGACCGGCGGGGCGATCGTGCTCGCCGAGCCCGGCGAACTGGACATCCGCCGCCTCGCCGAGACCGTCACCACCCACCGGGTGACCCTGGTCCAGGCCCCGTCCGGCCTGCTGCGGCTGATGGCCGACGAGGACCCGGCCGCGTTCCGCGACGTCCGCCAGGTGTGGACCGGCGGCGACGTCGTCCCCCCGGAGTCGGTGCGCCGGATCCACCGGGCCTGCCCGGACACCGACGTCGTCGCGGTGTACGCGCCCACCGAGACCACCGCCATCAAGACCACCTTCACCATGCGCCCGGGCGAGCCCGTCCCCGCCGTGGTGCCGATCGGGCGGCCGCTGAACAACACCCGGCCGTACGTGCTGGACACCGCGCTGCGCCCGGTGCCGGCCGGGGTGGCGGGCGAGCTGTACCTCGCCGGGGCCGGCCTGGCCCGCGGCTACGTCGGCCGTCCCGGACTGACCTCCGAGCGCTTCGTGGCCTGCCCGTTCGGCGAGCCCGGCAGCCGGATGTACCGCACCGGCGACCTGGTCCGCTGGACCGCCGACGGCGTGCTGGAGTTCCTCGGCCGGGCCGACGACCAGGTGAAGATCCGCGGCTTCCGGATCGAACTCGGCGAGGTGGAGGGCGCGTTCACCGCCCTGCCGGACGTCGGCCAGGCCTTCGCCGTGGTCCGCGAGGACCAGCCGGGCGACAAGCGCCTGGTGGTGTACGCGACCGTCACCGGCACCGGCGGGAGCACCCCCGCCGAACTGCGCGCCGCCGTCGCCGACAGCCTGCCCAGCTACATGCTCCCGGCCGCCGTGGTCGTCCTCGACGCCCTCCCGGTGACGGCCAACGGCAAGGTGGACCGCCGCGCCCTGCCCGCCCCCGACTGGGCCGGGGCCGCCGAGGGCCGCGCCCCGCGCACCGACACCGAGCGCGCGCTCTGCGAACTGTTCACCGACGTCCTCGGGCTGGACCGGATCGGCATCGACGACAGCTTCTTCGACCTGGGCGGCCACTCGCTGCTCGCCACCAAGCTGGTCAGCCGCGTCCGCACCGCGCTCGGCGCCGAACTGCCCGTCCGCGCGCTGTTCGACGCCCCCAGCGTGGCCGCGCTGGCCGAGGCCCTGGCCGCCCCGGCCGCCGAGCGGCCGGACGCCCGCCCGGCCCTGCGGCCGGCCCGCCGGCCCGAGCGCGTCCCGCTCTCCCCGGCGCAGCAACGCCTGTGGTTCATCGACCAGTTCGAGGGCCCGAGCGCGCTCTACAACACCCCGTGCGCGATCCGGCTGACCGGACCGGTCGACGCCGCCGCCCTCCGCTCCGCCCTGGCGGACGTGCTCGACCGCCACGAGGTGCTGCGCACCGTCTACCCGACCACCGACGGCCGGCCGCACCAGCTGGTCCTGGATCACCCCGAACTCCCGCTGCACACCGCGGCGGTGGCCGACGAGAACGAGCTCGCCGAGGCCCTCGCCGAGGCCGGTGCGCAGGTCTTCGACCTCGCCCGCGACCTGCCGGTGCGCGCCACCCTGCTGTCGCTGCCGCACGAGGAGCACGTCCTGCTGGTGCTGATGCACCACATCGCCACCGACGGCTGGTCCGTGGTCCCGCTGCTGCGCGACCTCGGCGAGGCCTACGAGGCCCGCCGCGCCGGCACCGCCCCCGGCTGGCGCCCGCTGTCCGTGCAGTACGCCGACTACACCCTCTGGCAGCACGAGCTGCTCGGCACCGACGAGCGGCCCAGCGCCCTGCTGGCCGAGCAACTCGCCTACTGGCAGCGCACCCTGGCCGACCTGCCGGAGGAGCTGGCGCTCCCCTTCGACCGCCGGCGCCCCGCCACCCCGAGCCGCCGCGGCGCCGCCGTGGAACTGCGGATGGACGCCGGACTCCACGCCGCCCTGGTCGAGTCGGCGCAGCGCGGCCGGGCCAGCGTGTTCATGGTGATGCAGGCCGCGCTGGCCACCACCCTGGGCCGGATCGGCGCGGGCACCGACCTGCCGATCGGCACCGTGGTGGCCGGCCGCTCCGAGGAGGCGCTGGAGGACCTGGTCGGCTTCTTCGTCAACACCCTGGTGCTGCGCACCGACACCAGCGGCGACCCGAGCTTCCGGGAGCTGGTGGAGCGCGTCCGGCTCGCCACCCTGGACGCCTTCGAGCACCAGGACGTGCCCTTCGAGCGGCTGGTCGAGCTGCTCAACCCGGTGCGCTCGACCGCCCGCCACCCGCTCTGCCAGGTGATGCTGACCTCCGGCGGCGAGGCCGGGGAGACCAGTCTCGGCGGGTTGCCCGCCCGGGTCGAGCAACTGGACTCGGACCTCGCCAAGTTCGACCTGACCTTCGCCTTCAGTGAGAGCTTCGACGCGGCCGGCGCGCCCGCCGGGCTGGGCCTGACCCTGGAGTACGCCGTCGACCTGTTCGACCGGGCCACCGCCGAGGCGACGGCCGCCCGCTTCGAGCGCGTCCTGCGCTCGGTGCTGGCCGACCCGGAGCAGTCCGTGAGCCGGGTCGAGGTGCTGGCCCCCGAGGAGCGCGAGCAGCTGCTCACCGGCTGGAACGACACCCGGGAGGACCTCCCGCTCGCCACCTTCCCGGCGCTCTTCGAGGCGCAGGCCGCCGCCCGCCCGGAGGCCGTCGCGCTCGCCTTCGGCACCGAGCGGGTCAGCTACGGCGAGCTGAACGAGCGCGCCAACCGCCTCGCCCGGCTGCTGGTCGAGCACGGCGCGGGCCCCGAACGGTTCGTCGCGATCGGCCTGGAGCGCTCGATCGAGCTGATCGTCGCCCAGCTGGCCGTGCTCAAGGCCGGCGCCGTCTTCCAGCCGCTGGACCCGCGCTACCCGGCCGACCGGATCGCCCACATGCTGGCGGACGCCCGGCCCGCGCTGGTCCTCACCAGCGCGGCCCTGGTCGACGGCCTGCTCGGCGACAGCACCGTCCCGCGGCTGCTGATCGAGGACCTGGACGCCTCCGGCCACCCGGCGCACGACCTCACCGGCACCGCGATCACCCCGCACTCGGCCGCGTACGTCATCTACACCTCGGGCTCCACCGGCCGCCCCAAGGGCGTGGTGGTCACCCACAGCGGGCTCGCCGCCATGGTGGAGAGCCAGCGCCGGGGCCTGGCCGTCACCCCGGACAGCCGGGTGCTGCTGTTCGCCTCGCCGTCCTTCGACGCCGCCGTCTGGGAGCTGGGCATGGCGCTGCTCACCGGCGCCCGGGCCGTCCTCGGCGACGCCGACCGGCTGCTGCCCGGCCCCTCGCTGGCGGAGCTGGTCGCCGAACAGGGCGTCACCCACCTGACCCTGCCGCCGACCGCGCTGGCCGTGCTCGCCCCGGACGCCCTGCCGCGCGGCGCCACCCTGGTGGTCGCCGGCGAGGCCTGCCCGCCGGACCTGGTCGAGCACTGGTCGGCCCGGCTGCGGATGGTCAACGCCTACGGCCCGACCGAGTCCACCGTCTGCGCCAGCATGAGCGGCCCGCTCGAAGGCCGGACCGCCCCGCCGATGGGCCGGCCCGTGCTCGACACCCGGCTCTACGTCCTGGACGCCGCGCTGCGGCCCGTCCCGGCCGGGGTCGAGGGCGAGCTGTACATCGCGGGCGCCGGCCTGGCCCGCGGCTACCTCAACCGGCCCGGCCAGAGCGCCGAGCGCTTCGTCGCCGACCCGTACGGCGAGCCCGGCAGCCGGATGTACCGCTCGGGCGACCTGGTCCGCCGCCAGGCCGACGGCACCCTGGAGTACCTGGGCCGCACCGACCACCAGGTGAAGATCCGCGGCTTCCGGATCGAGCCCGGCGAGATCGAGGCCGCGCTCGCCGGACACCCGTCGCTGGCCCAGGCGTTCGTGCTGGTCCGGGAGGACCGACCGGGCGACCGCCGGCTGGTCGGCTACGCCGTCGCCCGCCCCGGGCACGCCGTCGACCAGGCCGAGCTGCGGGCCCACGTCGGCGCCTCGCTGCCGGACTACATGGTGCCCTCGGCGGTCGTCGCCCTGGACGCCCTGCCGCTGACCGCCAACGGCAAGGTGGACCGCAAGGCCCTGCCGGCCCCCGACACCGCCTGGCTCGGCACCGGGCGGGCACCCTCGACCCCCCGGGAGGAGCTGCTCTGCGGCCTGTTCGCCGACCTGCTCGGACTGGAGAAGGTCGGGGTCGACGACAACTTCTTCGAGCTGGGCGGGCACTCGCTGCTGGCCAGCCGGCTGGTCGCGGACCTGCGCGAGCTGGTCGGCGACGGCGAGGCGATCGGCGTCCGCGCGCTGTTCGAGGCGCCGACCGTCGCCCGGCTGGCCGAGCGGCTCGACCGGGGCCCGGCCGCCGAGGCCTTCCCCGTCCTGCTGCCGATCCGCACCCGCGGCTCGCGCCCGCCGCTGTTCTGCGTCCACCCGGCCGCCGGCATCAGCTGGGTCTACACCGGCCTGCTGCGCCACCTCGACGCCGAGCAGCCGATCTACGGCCTCCAGGCCCCCGGCCTGGCCGACCCGGCCGCACAGCCCGCCTCCGTCGCGGAGCTGGCCCGGACCTACCTGGCGCGGATCCGCGCCGTCCGGCCCGAGGGCCCGTACGCCCTGCTCGGCTGGTCCTTCGGCGGGGCCGTCGCCCACGCGATCGCCGCGCTGCTGCGCGAACAGGGCGAGGAGGTCCGGCTGCTGGCCCTGCTGGACGCCTACCCGGGCACCGGCGAGCCGGGGCCCGAGCGGTGGCGGGACGACCCGGCCCAGCTCGCGGTGATCCTCGACTCGCTCGGCCACCCGGCCGGCGAGGTCACCGCCTGGCCCGCGGACGAGGACGGCTACGCCGCGCTCGTCCGGGACGGCGAGGGCCCGCTGACCGGCCTCAGCGGCGCCGGGGTGGCCCGGGTGGTCTCGGTCTTCCAGGCCAACGCCGAACTGTCCCACGAGCTCCCGCTGCCCGGCTACGACGGCGACGCGCTGTTCTTCACCGCCGCCAAGGACCGGCCGGCCGACGCCCCCGACCCGGAGAGCTGGCGCCCGCACCTGGGCGGCCGGCTCGACGTCCACGAGGTGCCGAGCACCCACGGCGCGATGACGGGCGCCGAGGCGCTCGCCGTCATCGGCCCGCTGCTCGCCGCCCGCCTGACCTCCTGACCCGCCCGCCCAACGGCCCGACACCCCTACCGACCGCAGGCGACCGACCTGCGCACACCACGCGGACCACACCCGGTCCGCCCACGGAGAAACGGACACCACCCATGACCACCTCGGCCATCCCCGACGCCTGGCGCGGCATCACCCCGTCGCCGATCACCTCGACCGACGCCTACAACGGCTTCATCGCCGCCAACGTGATCTTCGCGCTGGACCGGATCGGCCTGCTGGAGCGGATCGGCCGCGGCGAGCCGCTGACGGCCGCCGAGGCCACCGCCCAGGCCGGCGACACCGCCCGCACCGAGGCCGTGCTGCGCGCCGCCTCCGACTACGGCTACCTCAAGGCCGACGGCGACGCCTACCTGCCCACCGAGGCCGGCCTGGAGGTCGCCGCCGCGCGCGGCTACTTCACCTGGGCCGTCGGCGGCTACCACGACGTGTTCGGCCGCGCCGGCCACCTGAGCGCCGGCACCCACCGCTACGACGAGAACGTCTTCCGCGACGAGGCGATGGTCGCCCTCGGCTCCGCCCAGTGCGACCAGTCGCTGTTCGCCGCGCAGCTGACCGACGTGCTGAACGGGATCGACTTCCGCACCATCGCCGACCTCGGCTCCGGCACCTCCGCCCGGGTGCGCCGCGTGGTCTCGCAGCGCGAGGGCACCCGGGGCCTGGGCATCGACATCAGCCGCCCGGCCACCGACATCGCCCGCCGCGACATCGCCGAGGCCGGCATGCAGGACCGGGTCACCGCCGTCCGCGCGGACGTGCTGGGCCTGCTCGGCACCCAGATCGACAACGACGCCGAGGCCGCCGAGGTGGCCGAGGTCGACACCGTGATGAGCTTCTTCCTGCTGCACGACCTGCTGGCCGACCCGAGCACCCGCTCCTCGATCTTCACCCGGATGCGGGAGGCCTTCCCGAAGGCCCGCACCTTCGTCCTCGGCGACACCATGCTGCGCGACCCGGGCACCTCCGACGGCGCCCAGCCGGTCTTCTCGGTCGGCTTCGAGCTGGCGCACGCGATGATGGGCGTGCCGCTGCACACCAAGGCCACCTACGAGGAGCTGTTCACCGACGCCGGCCTGCGGATCGACCGCGTCGAGGCGCTCGCCACCCCGCACTCCTGGCTCTACGTCCTCCAGGCCGACTGATGGCCGCCCCGTCGAGCGCCAGATACCTGCTGGCGCAGAACGAGCACCCCTACCCGCCGCTGCCGTCGGTGCTGGAGGCGCTGGCCGCGGCCGGTGCCGACCTGCACCGCTACCCGGACTTCCGCCCCGAGCGGATCGCCGGGATCGTCGCGGACTGGCAGGGCGTCCCGGCCGGCCAGGTCGTGGTCGGCCACGGCTCGGCGGGGGTGGCGCTGGACCTCTTCCACGCGGTCGTCGAGCCCGGCGACAACGTGGTGCACTCGGCGCCCTGCTTCGACGCGTACCCGCTGTTCTGCGAGATCGCCCGGGCCGAGGCCCGGCCGGTCCCGCTCGGCCCCGACGCCCGGCACGACCTGGCGGCGATGGCCGAGCGGACGGACGAGCGCACCCGGATCGTCGTGCTGTGCAACCCGCACAACCCGACCGGCACGGTCTACTCCTGGGCCGAGCTGACGGAGTTCTTCCACCGGGTGCCGTCCACGGCGCTGATCCTGCTCGACGAGGCGTACGTCGACTTCGCCCTGGGCTGGCAGGCCCCGGACGTGCCGGCCCGGATCGAGCGGTGGCCGAACCTGGTGGTGCTGCGCACCCTGTCCAAGTCGCACGGCATCGCCGCGCTGCGGATCGGCTACGCGCTGGCGGAGGAGTCCGTGGCGCAGCGGGTGCGGGACCACCAGGTGCCGTACGCGGTGAACCGGCTCCAGGAGGCGGGCCTGCTCGCCGCCGTCGCCGCCGAGGACGAGATGGCCCGGCGGATCTCCGAGATCGCCGCCGAGCGGCAGCGGACCGAGGCCGAACTGCTGCGGCTCGGCTGGACGGTGGCGCCCAGCGTGACCAACTTCGTGTGGGTCGACGCCCCCGGCGACCACGGCCCGCTGCGCGCGGAGCTGGAGAGCCTGGGGGTGGCCGTCCGCTACTACCCCGGGCAGGGCATCCGGGTCGCCATCGGCGAGAAGGACGCCAACGACGCGGTGATCGAAGGCTTCGCCGCCGTCGCCCCGCTCGCCCCGGCGCACCCCGTCGCCCGCTGACCGGCAGGCGCCCTGAGCACCCCGCGTGCGTCAGGGCGCACCCCGGGCTCTTCCCCGTACCCTCCACGCCACCGCGCCCTCCGCACCTCCCGCACCTCTGCGAACCCGCCGAGCATCCCCGCACACCCCGAAGCGCCGTCGGCGCAACGAAGGAACCGCCATGCAGCCGCTGTTGGCCCGCCCGGAGTTCCGGCACTACCTCGCCGGGCAGACCCTGTCCGTCCTCGGTGACAGCGCCCTCTCCATCGCCCTCGGCATCTGGGCCAAGGTGCTGACCGGCAGCAACTCCGCCGCCGGTCTGGTGCTGTTCTGCTTCTCCGCCCCGCTGCTGCTGCTGCCGCTCGGCGGCCTGCTCGCCGACCGGGTGCGGCGCAAGCCGCTGCTGGTCGGGGTCAACCTGGCGGTGGCGGTGTCGCTGCTGCCGCTGCTGCTGGTCGACGGCCCGGACACGGTCTGGATCATCTACTGCACCGCCACGGTCTGCGGCCTGGCCGGGGCCGTCCTCGCTCCGGCACAGAGCGCGCTGCTGCGCGGCATCCTGACGGACCGTCAGGACTTCGGGGCGGCAGCCGGACTGACCCAGAGCGCCCGGGCCGGCACCACCCTGGTGGCGCCGCTGCTCGGCTCGGGCCTCTACGGCTGGTTCGGCGGACACGCGGTGGCCGTGGCCGACCTCGCCGTGCTGCTGCTGGCCGCGCTGAGCTTCCTCACCCTGCGGGTGGAGGAGGTCAAACCCGAGCCCACCGGCCTGCGGTGGCGCACCGAGGTGCTGGCCGGCTTCGTCCACCTGCGCTCCTCGGTCGGGCTGCGGCCGCTGGTGGCGGCCACCGCCGCCGCCGGCTTCGTGCTGAGCCTGCTCCAGCCGGTGCTGTTCGCGCTGACCCAGCACGGGCTGCACCGCTCGCCGCAGTTCCTCGGCGTGCTGGAGACCACCGAGGCCGTCGGCGCGCTGGCCGGCTCGGTGGTCGGCGGCCTGCTGATCGGCCGGCTCGGTCCGCGCCGGACGGTCATGGCGGGCTCGGCGGTGTTCGGCCTCGGGATCGTCCTGCTGCTCGCCCCGTCGCTGTACGCGGTGGAGGCCGGCCTGGTGATCGCGGGCGCGGGCATCCCGGCCGCCCTGGTCGGCCTCGCCACCGCCGCCCAGGCCTCCACCCCGCCGCAGCTGATGGGCCGTGCCCAGGCGGCCGTCAACCTCTCCCTCACCGCTCCGCAGGCGCTGGCCGTCGGCGTCGGCTCCGGCCTGGTGGCCGCCCTGGACTTCCGGGTGGTGCTCGGCGTGATGGTGGTCGGCGCGCTGCTCGCGGCCGCCCACCTGATCGGCAAGCCGGAGGCCCCGACGGAGCCGCCGGAGGCCGGGTCCGAGGGCGACGGCCCGGCCGAGCCGCAGGACGCCAAGGACCTCCAGCCCACCTGACCGGCACCCGCCCGGACACCCACGCCACCGGACGACCGCACCACCCGGACGACCTCGCCGCCCCGCCCCGCACGTCCGACCGACCCTCAGCACCTCCCGTCCTCCTCACGAGAGAGCTCTCCTCAGATGACCGACCGTTCCTCTCCCACCGTCACCCCGATCCCCGTCGAGCTGGACCACGTCGAGTTCTACGTGGCCGACCTGGGAGCCGAGACCACCCGGCTGACCGCGGAGTACGGCTTCGAGCTGCTCGTCCCGCCGACCGAGCGCGGCGAGGCCGCCGAGCGCTGCCTCTCCGCCCTGTTCGGCCAGGCCGACATCCGGCTGCTGGTCACCCAGCCGCTGGCCGCCGGCCACCCGGCCACCGGCTACCTGGAGCGCCACGGCGACGGCGTGGGCGCCCTCGGCCTGCGGGTGCCGGACGCCACCGACGCGTTCCGCACCCTGACCGCCCGCGGCGCCGCCTCGCTGCGCGAGCCGCGGGCCGAGGACGGCTGCGTCACCGCCGTGGTCGACGCCTTCGGCGACGTGGTGCACACCCTGGTCGAGCGCGGCCCCGGCGTCCCGGCCGGCCGCGTCCCCGGCCTGCCGGACCCGGCCCCGCTGGCCGGCGACAGCGGCGTCGGCCTGCGCTCCGTCGACCACTTCGCCGTCCTGGTGCCGTTCGGCGAGCTGCGCAAGACCGAGCACCGCTACCGCGAGGTCTTCGGCTTCCGGACGATCTTCGAGGAGCGGGTCGAGGTCGGCGCGCTCGGCATGGACTCGGCCGTCGTGCAGAGCGCCGACCGCAGCGTCACCCTCACCCTGATCGAGCCGCTCACCGCGGACGCGGGCGGCCAGATCGCCACCTTCCTGTCCGGCCACGGCGGCGCCGGGGTGCAGCACGTCGCCTTCGCCGCCCAGGACGCGGTGCACTCCGTCGCCACCATGGCCGAGCGCGGCGTGCCGTTCCTGCGCACCCCGCAGACCTACTACGACGCGCTGCCCGGCCGCCTGACGCCCCTGCGGCACTCCTTCGACCAGCTGCGCGAGCTGAACCTGCTGGTCGACCAGGACCACGACGGCCAGCTGTTCCAGATCTTCACCCGCTCCCAGCACCCCCGGAACACCTTCTTCTTCGAGGTGATCGAGCGCATCCGGGCCCGCAACTTCGGCAGCAACAACATCCGCGCCCTCTACGAGGCCGTGGAGCTCCAGCGCAACGCCAGCGAAGTGGCCGGATGAGCGCGCCCGTCCGCACCGGGCCACCGGCCGACGGACACCCGGCGCTGTCCGTCGCCGAGTACGCCGACCGGGCGCGGGCCGTGCTCGCGCCCGAGGTCTGGGAGTGGCTGGAGGGCGGCGCCGAGCGCGAGCTGACCCTCGCCGCCAACCGGACCGCCTTCGACCGGGTGGGCCTGGTGCCCCGGGTGCTGACCGACGTCGGCACCCGGGACACCGCCGCCACCCTGGTGCGCAGCCGGGCGGCCCTGCCGGTGGCGGTGGCGCCCGTCGCCTACCACCGGCTGTTCCACCCCGAGGGCGAGCTGGCCTCGGCCCGCGCCGCCGCCGCCGCGGGCGTGCCGTTCACCGTCGGCACGCTCAGCAGCGTCGGCTTCGAGGAGCTGGCCGGGACCGGCGCCACCCTCTGGTTCCAGCTGTACTGGCTGCGCGACCGCGACCGGCTGCTCGACCTGGTCGGGGCCGCCGAGAAGGCCGGCAGCGAGGCGCTGGTGGTCACCGCGGACGTGCCGTACATGGGCCGCCGGCTGCGCGACGCCCGCAACGCCTTCGCGCTGCCCTCGGACGTCCGCGCGGTGCTGCTGGAGGACGGCGCCGCCGGGAGGGCGCACGAGTCCACCACCGCCGTCTCGGCCGTGGCCGCGCACACCGCCGAACTGCTCTCCCCCGGCGTCACCTGGGATGACCTCGCCTGGCTGCGCGACCGGACCGACCTGCCACTGGTCGTCAAGGGCGTGCTCGACCCGGCCGACGCGCGCCGGGCCGCCGGGATCGGCGCCGCGGCCGTGGTGGTCTCCAACCACGGCGGCCGCCAGCTCGACCGGGCCGTGCCCGCCCTGACCGCCCTGCCCGCCGTCGCCGAGGCGCTGGCCGGCGAGGACTGCCAGGTACTGATGGACAGCGGGGTCCGCGGCGGCACGGACGTGCTCACCGCGCTGGCCCTCGGCGCCTCCGGGGTGCTGCTCGGACGCCCGCTGATCTGGGGCCTGGCGGCCGGCGGCGAGACGGGCTGCACCGAGGTCCTCGACCTGCTCGCCGCCGAACTGCGGCACGCGCTCGGCCTCGCGGGCTGCGCCGACCTGCGGGCCGCCGCCGACCTGCGCACCACCACTCCGCCCGGCACCACCTGGAGCACCCCGTGACCACCATCGCCGCACCGCACGACCTGCTGCTGGCGGGCCTGCACACCTCCCTCGCCGACCCGGCGATGACCTCGATGAACCTGCTCAACGAGATCTCGATCCGCTACCCGGAGGCGGTCTCCTTCGCGGCCGGCCGCCCCGCCGAGCAGTTCTTCGAGACGGACGCCGTCCACCGCCACCTGGACCGCTACCTCGACCACCTGCGCACCGACCGCGGACTGACGGAGGAACAGGCCCGCCGGCAGGTGCTCCAGTACGGGCGCACCAAGGGGATCATCCACGACCTGATCGCCGCCCACCTGGCGACGGACGAGGGCATCGAGGTGCCCGCCGAGTCCGTCGTGGTGACGGTGGGCTGCCAGGAGGCGATGTTCCTGGTGCTGCGGGCCCTGCGCCGCGGCCCCGAGGACGTGGTGCTGGCCGTCTCCCCCACCTACGTGGGGCTGACCGGCGCGGCCCTGCTGGCGGACCTGCCGGTGCGCGCGGTGGCCGACGGCCCGGACGGCGTGGACCTCGCCGACCTGCGCCGGCAGCTGGCCGCCGCCCGGGCCGAGGGGCTGTGCCCGCGGGCGCTCTACCTGGTGCCGGACGTGGCCAACCCGAGCGGGGCCAGCCTGCCGCTCGAACTGCGCCGGGACCTGCTGGCGCTGGCCGCCGAGGAGGACATCCTGCTGCTGGAGGACAACCCGTACTGCGTCTTCGCCGGGGAGCCGAGGCTGCCCTCGCTCAAGGCGCTGGACACCGACCGGCGGGTCGTCCACCTCGGTTCCTTCGCCAAGACCGCCCTGCCCGGCGCCCGGGTCGGGTACGTGGTGGCCGACCAGCTGGTGGCCGACGGGCAGGGCGGCACCGCGCTGTTCGCCGACCTGCTCGGCATGATCAAGAGCATGACCACGGTGAACACCTCGCCGATCGCCCAGGCCGTGATCGGCGGCGCCCTGCTGGAGCACGCCCACAGCCTGCGGGCCGCCAACACCGAGGTGGCCGCGCTCTACCGGCGCAACCTCGCCCTGGTGCTGGACGGCCTGGCGAAGCGCTTCCCGCCCGGCAGCGGCGTGACCTGGAACGAACCGCGCGGCGGCTTCTTCCTGGTGCTCACCGTGCCGTGCGTGGTGGACGACGCCCTGCTGGAGCTCTCGGCCTCGGAGTACGGGGTGATCTGGACGCCGATGTCGCACTTCTACCCGGGAGCGGGCGGGGAGCACCAACTGCGGCTCTCCGTCAGCCAGGTCGACCCGGCCACCGTCGACCGCGGGCTGGACGGGCTGGCCGCGCTGCTCGCCGCGCGGTCCTGACCCACCCGCCGCGAAGGGGCGTCCCGCCCGCCCGGGGCGCCCCTTCCGGCACCCGCGTCCGCCCCGATCGGTGACGGTGCGCATCGACCGGGCCACGCTGGGGCAGCATCCCGGCGCAAGCACCGGAGCCCCGTCCGAGGAGGACGCATGCCGCACGACGAGAACCAGCCCGCCGCCGACCGGTCGCCGCAGGCCGTGGAGGAGGGCCTGCGCCGCTCGGCCGCCTTCCTCATCGACGAGGCGCTCGGCTTCGTCTTCCCCGCGGCCCTGCGCGCCGCCGCCGACACCGGGGTGGCCGACGCCCTCGCGGACGGCCCGGCCACCGCCGCCGAACTCGCCGCCGCCACCGGCACCGACGCCCGCAACCTGTACCGGGTGCTGCGCCTGCTCGCCACCCGGGGCGTGGTCGCCGAGGACGGGCACGGCCGCTTCACCTTGACCGAGACCGGGCAGGCCCTGCGCAGCGACGTCCCGTACTCCGCGCGCAGCGCCGTGCGGATGCTCACCGACCGCACCTTCTGGCGGCCCGCGGAGCGGATGGCGCACTGCCTCACCGAGGGCACCACGGCCTTCGACGCCGTCTTCGGCATGCCCTTCTTCGACCACTTCGCCCAGGACGAGGAGACCGCCGCCGTCTTCCACGTCGGCATGGCGGCGATGTCCGACGTGGAGAACCCGGCCATCGCGGCGGCCTGCGACCTCCCGGACACCGGCACGGTGGTGGACGTCGGCGGCGGCCACGGCGGCCTGCTGCTGGAGGTGCTGCGCCGCAACCCCGGCCTGGAGGGCGTGCTCCACGACCGCGCCCACGTCCTGGCCGGCCACCGGCTGGAGGGCGAGAAGGAGGTCGCGGGCCGCTGGAGCACCATGGAGGGCGACTTCTTCACCGCCGTGCCCGCCGGGGACGTCCTGCTGCTCAAGCGGATCACCCACGACTGGGACGACGACGCGTGCGTCACCCTGCTGGGCCACTGCCGGCGCGCCCTGCGCCCCGGCGGCCGGCTCCTCGTCCTGGACGCCGTCGTCCCCCGGGACGACGCGCCCCACCAGGCCAAGACGATGGACCTGATGATGATGGCCTCGCTCACCGGCCGCGAACGCACCGAGGCGGACTTCGCGGACCTGCTCGACCGGGCGGGCCTGCGGCTTTCCCGGATCCTGCCCACCGGGACGGTGCTGTCCGTGGTGGAGGCGGTCGTCGCCGACTGACCCTCCGTCACCTCCGGCCCGCCCCGCGCACGGAGCGGGCCGGACCCGCGGTGTCCACCGACCGTTCGCATGGGGCACGATGCCCTGGGGCGCGTCCCGCGGATCTCTGCCGGCCGCGCGCCACCCGCCGCCCCGCCGGGGCGGCGGGGCGACCGACCGCCGGAGGACCCCCGAGGATGCCCATGAGTGAGCGATTCGCCGCACTGGACCGACTGGCCGATCAGTGGGGCCTGAGCGGCCTGGAACTCGTCGGCAAGGGGCTGGAGTTCACCGTCTTCCGAGCCCGGGCGCGGGACGGCGGACCGGTCGCCGTCCGGCTCGCGCACCGGCGGTTCGACTCCAACGCCAACGACCCGCACGTGGACACCCGCGCCCTGCTCGTCCAGGAGCACGCCCTCGCCCGGCACCTGGCCCGGCACGGCCTGCCCGTCGCCCGGGCACGGGAGTTGGTGCTCGCCGACGACCCCGGCACCCCCGACGTGCTGCTCTCCGACTACGTCCCCGACGACGGCTCCCCGCTCGACCCCCACGCCCTGGGGCGGTTGCTCGCCCGGCTGCACCGGGTGCCGCCGCCGCGGCTGCGGCCCGTCGCCGCCGAGGGCGGCACCACCGCCGGGGCGGTCGCCGCCCGGATCGGCCGCCGCTGGGCCGAACTCGCCCGCCGCGTCGACGACTGGCCCGAGCCCCCGGCCGCCGCCCTGCTCTCCGGGCCACTGGCCGGCCTCACCGGCGACGGCCTGCTCCACCTCGACGTCCGCAGCGCCAACATCCGCCGCGGACGGGGCCGCACCACCGCCCTGCTGGACTGGTCGAACGCCCTGCTCGGCTCCCCCGCCCTGGAGTTCGGGCGGCTCGCCGAGTACGCCCGGTACCCGGAGAACGACCTCAACCTGCCCGCCCTGCGCGCCGGCTACGCCACCGTCGCGCCCGTGCCCGCCGAGGACGACCCCGGCCTGCTCGTCGCCCGGCTGGACGCCGCCCTGATGCTCGCCCTGGTCTTCCTCTCCGAGGCGCCCGACTCCACCCGGGGCCCCACCGCCGCCGCCCACGCCCGCGAACTGGCCCTGCGCCTCACCGCCGGCCGACCGTAGGGTCGGTCGAGGAGGAAGGCCGACCGTCGCGAACGCCCGGCCGGGCGACCCCTTGGCCGGGCGTTCCGCCGAGCTACCCGAGGACGAACGAGATGACCGACCGACCGGACCCTCCCACCGGGACACGCCGGGTCCCGTACACCGACCCCGGCGCTCCGGACCACCGGAGCCCGCTGCGGTTCCTCTGGTGGCTGGTGACGATGCAGCGCGCCCGCGTACTGCTCGGCGCGACCTGGGGAACCCTGTGGATGTGCGCGCTGATGCTGCCGCCGTACCTGATGGCGCGGACGATCGACGACGGGCTGCGCGGGCGGGACACCGGGGCGCTGGTCCGCTGGGTGGCGGTGGTCCTCGCGGTCGGCGCGCTCATCGCCGTCCTCGGCATCCTGCGGCACCGCACCATGACGTTCATCCGCGTCGACGGCGCCTACCGGACCGTCCAGGCCGTCACCCGGCACGTGAACCGGCTGGGCACCGAGCTGCCGCGCCAGGTGTCGGCCGGCGAGCTGACGCACCTGCAGGCCGGGGACATCGGCCGGATCGCCCGGACCCTGACCATCACCGGGCCCGGCGTCGGCGCGGTCGTCGCCTACCTCGCCACCGCCGTCCTGCTGGTCCGGATATCCGCCGTCCTGGCCGCGGTGATCCTGCTGGGCGTCCCCCTGCTGGCCGTCACCATCGGCCCCCTGCTGGAGAAGCTGCACGGAGCCGAGGGCCGGTACCGCGAGGAGCAGGCCGCGCTGACCGCCCTCGCCGGCGACCTGGTGGCCGGGCTCGGGGTGCTGAACGGCCTCGGCGGCAAGCCCGTCTTCGCCGAGCGCTACCGGCGGCGCTCCCGCGAACTGGTGCCGCTCGGCTACCGGGTGGCCTCCCTCACCAGCTGGGTCCAGGCGCTCGGCGCCTGCCTGCCGGTCGTCTTCCTCGCCGTGGTGACCTGGCTCAGCGCGCGGATGGCGGCGGCCGGCGAGATCACGGTCGGCGAACTCGTCGCCGTCTACGGCTACGTGGCGGCGCTCCTGGTGCCCGTCTCGATGTTCATCGAGGGCGCCGACGACCTCCCGCGCGGCCTGGTCTCCGCCCGCCGCGTCATCGACATCCTCGCGCTGCGGCCCGAGTCCTCCCGGGCCCGCACCCGCACGGCGCCGCCCGCCGGGCCGGCCGAACTGCGCGACCCGGAGTCGGGCCTGGTGCTGCGCCCTGGCCGGGTGACGGCCCTGGTCGCCGCGCGGCCCGACGAGGCCCGCGCCGTGGTGGACCGGCTGGCCGGCTACCGCGAGTCCGACGCCACCTGGGGCGGCGCCGGCGTCCGCGACTGGGAGCCGGCGGCGCTGCGGCGGCACGTCCTGGTGTCCGACAACGAGTCCTACGTGTTCGGCGGCACCCTGGCCTCCGCGGTCGCGGTCCACGGCGGGCACACCCCGGCGGAGATCGAACGCGCCCTGCGCGCGGCGGCGGCCGAGGACCTCCTCGACCTCCTGCCCGGCGGCCTGGACGCGCCGCTGGAGGACCGCGGCCGCAACGTCTCGGGCGGCCAGCTCCAGCGGCTGCGGCTGGCCCGGGCCCTGCTCGCCGATCCCGAGGTCCTGCTGCTCGTCGAGCCCACCTCGGCCCTCGACGCGCTCACCGAGGCCGCCGCAGCCTCCCGGATCGGCGCCTACCGCGCCGAGCGCACCACCCTGGTCGTCAGCACCTCCCCGCTGGTGCTCGCCCGGGCCGACCGGGTCTGCCACCTGGTGGACGGCCGGGTCCGGGCCGTGGGCACCCACGGCGAACTGCTCGCCGCCGAGCCCGCCTACGCGGCGCTGGTCTTCCGCGGCGACACCGGGGCACACGCCGGAACGCACCCGCGGACGGGCACCGGGGCACACGCCGAGGACCCCGCCGAGGACCGCACCGGCGCCGCCACCGGGCTCCCGGAAGGAGCCGCCCGATGAGCCACGACGACGAGACCCGCCGGCTCCCGGTCGCCGACCGGGCGACCGTCCGCCGGGCCGTCCGGCGCCTGCTCACCGACGACGGCCGGGCGATGTGCGGCATCATCCTCCTCACCGGCCTCGCCGCCCTGGCCGGGGTCGCCGGGCCGTGGCTGCTCGGCCGCGTCGTCACCCGCGTCGAGAAGGGCGAACTGACCGTCGGCCAGGTCGACGCACTGGCCGCGGCGGTGCTCGGATGCGCCCTCGCCCAGCTGGTGCTGACCCGCTTCGCGCGCGGCGCCTCGCACCGGTTCGGGGAGCGCGCCCTGGCCCGGCTGCGCGAGGAGGTCGTCGACCGGACGCTGGCGCTTCCCGGGCGGTACGCGGAACGGGTGGGCACCGGCGACCTGGTGACCCGCTCCTCCCTCGACGTGGGCACCGTGGCCGACACCCTGCGCAACGCCGCCCCGGACGTCTTCGTCGCCGCCGTCCAGGTGCTGTTCATCCTCGCCGCCGCGTTCCTCCTCGACCCGCTGATCGGGCTGTGCGCGCTGGTGGGCCTGCCGGTCGTCTGGGCGGTCAGCCGCTGGTACCTGAACCGGGCCCGGGACGCCTACCTCGCCGAGGGCGCCGCCTCCGGCGGGGTCACCGAGGCGCTGAACGCCACCGCCCACGGCGCCCGCACCGTCGAGGCGTTCGGGCTCGGCGCCCGTCAGGACCTCGCCGTCGACCGGGCGGTCGACGCCTCCTACCGGGCCGGCGTGCGCACCCTGTTCCTGCGCACCGTGCTGTTCCCCGTCACCGAGTTCGCCCACGCGCTGCCCATGGCGCTCATCCTGCTGGTCGGCGGCCTCGGCTACCTGGACGGCGCGGTGGGCCTGGGCACCGTGGTCGCCGGCGGCCTGTACATGTGGCAGCTGGTCGACCCGCTCGACCGCGCCCTCAACTGGATGGAGCAACTGCAGCGCAGCGGTGCCTCGTTCGCCCGGATCAAGGGCGTCGGCCTGGTGTCCGAGGAGCCGCCGGTGCTCGACCGGCGGCCGTCCGACGACCGGATCGAGGTCCACGGCGTCCGGTACGCCTACCCCGGCTCGCACGACGTGCTCAGGGGCATCGACCTGGTGGTCCGCCCGGGCGAGCGGCTCGCGATCGTCGGCCCGTCCGGCGCGGGGAAGTCCACCCTCGGCAAGCTGCTGTCCGGCGTCGACGCCCCGGACTCCGGGTCCGTCCGGGTCGGCGGCGTGCCGGTCGCGGACCTGGCGGCGGCGGGCGAACTGGGCGACCGCATCGTCCTCATCACCCAGCGGCACCACGTGTTCATCGGCACCCTCCGGGACAACATGACCATGGCCGCCCCGGACGCGGGCGACGACGAGATCCTCGCCGCGCTCGCCCTGGTCGAGGCCGACTGGGTGCACGGCCTCCCGGACCGGCTGGACTCCGCGCTCGGGGCCGGCGGCCTCGAACTCGACGCGGCGCAGGCCCAGCAGCTCACCCTGGCGCGGGTCCACCTCGCCGACCCCCACACCCTGATCCTCGACGAGGCGACCTCGCTGCTGGACCCGACCACCGCCCGGCAGGCCGAGCGGGCGATGGCCGCCGTACGCACGGACCGGACGGTCGTCTCCATCGCCCACCGGCTGCAGACCGCCCACGACGCGGACCGCGTCGCCGTCATGGAGGCGGGCCGCATCGTCGAACTGGGCACCCACGACGAACTGGTGGCCGCCGACGGGCCCTACGCGGCGCTGTGGCGGTCGTGGAACGGAGAGGGCTGACCGGCCGCGTCCGGCCTCAGATCAGACGGATGACCAGGATGACGCCGACGACCGTGAGGACGAGCAGCAGCACGCAGAAGGCGACGGCGATCCGGCCGCTGTCGTCGTCCCGGGCGGGCTTCCGGTGCTGCGGCGGGCCGTAGGCGGGGCCGGGTGACGGACCGACCGGTGCCGGGGCGGGCGGGGGTTGCGGCGGGGGCGGATCCTCCTGACGGACCGGGGCGGGGAGGCCCGGGGCCTCGGCGGGCACCTCCGCGACCGCCCGCTCGACCGGGGCGGGCGGGGGCTCCGGCCGGACCGGCGCGGCCGGTGGGGCCTGCGCGTCCGACGGCCGGGACCGGGCCTGCGAGTGCGGCGGGGCCTGCACGGTCGGCGGGGCCGGCAGGGTCGGCGGCGCCGGTGGGGCCGACACAGCCGGCGGTGCCGGTGGTACGGCCGACGGCGCCGGTGAGGTCGGCTGAGCCGGTACGGCCGGCGGGGGCGGCGGAGGCCGGTGGTACAGCCGCTGCCAGAGCGCGGGCGGCAGGTCGGGCGGGATCCCCTCCCTCGACTCCTCCCCCGGCGGCGGCACCAGGCGGCGGAGCAGATCGACCTCCAGGTCGTCGCCGGAGGTGAGGAGTCCGGTGAGCCAGTGGTCGAGCGCCTCGGCGTGGCGGGCGTCACGGGCGTGCGGCGAGACCGCCCAGGAGAACAACCAGGCCGCCCGCTGGGAGAGATGGCTGTCGTCGGCGTTGTCCGGGCCGACGCGGAACAGGTAGAGCCGCTGGCGCAGCACCTCCGCGCAGAGGTCGGCCGCCTCCCCGGCGCTCCGCCCGCCCCGGACCCGGGCCAGGTGGAGCAGCAGCTCGTTGGTCGCCCGGAAGGGGAGGTCCTCCTCCTGGAGCAGACCGAGCGCCTCGCGGTCGGTCAACCGGCTGACACTGTCGCGCAGTTCGCCGATGCCGGGCCCGTCGGGGGCGGGGTCCAGCAGGGCCGCGCGCACGAGCCCGAGGGCGGCCGGGCCGGGGGGCGGGACCGCCGGGAGCCGAAGCTCCTCGTCCGCCGTCTCGTACACGGACTCCGGTTCGGCCTCCGGCTCTTCGACGGGCTCGCCGAACGCGCCGGTCTCGGCGGTATCGGCGGTATCGGCGGGCTCGTGGGGCGCGCGGGGCTCGACGGACGCGTAGGGCTCGACGGGCTCATGGGTCCCGAAAGGCTCATGGCGCTCATGGCGCTCATGGATCTCGTGGATCTCGTCGACCTCACGGGGCTCACCGGGCTCGCGGGACCCGCCGGACACGTGCGGCTCGGCCGTCCCGCGGGGTCCGTACTGCTCCGGGCCGATCGGGGCGCGCCGGGCACCGGCCTCGTCGAGCGCGTGCGCGATCCTCCGCAGCCGCTCCTCCGGCCGCCTCCCCCCGGCGGACTCCTGCCTGCCCATCAGGTCCGCCAGGCCGAAGCCGCCGCGCCCGTCCGCGACGCCGGCCAGGCAGAGGTCCACCAGGCGGACGGCGAGCTCGTGGGCGCGGTCGGCCTCGGGGCGCCTCGGGTCGACGCGGTAGCGCGCCTGCTGGTGGCCGCCGTCGGCCGACCAGTCGGAGACCCAGGTGACCAGGAGGTCGTGGCGGTCCGTCATGTCGTAGGTGGCGAAGGTCCAGGCCTGGTTCAGCCAGGGGTTGAGGATCCGGGCGAGGCCCGCGATGACCACGCTGGCCCGGTTCCGCTCCGGCCAGCCCGGCAGGGCGTCACTGCGCAGCGAGAGGCGGCTCGCCGGCCGGCGCAGCAGGGCGGCGGTGGCGGCGGTGAGCGCCTCGCGGACGTCCGGCAGCCGGTCCAGGGCGGCGCCCCAGGCCGGCCCCGCGGTCTCCTCCAGCTCGCTCTTCCGGACCGGGGGCTGCGGGCCGTGGGCCGATTCGGCGAACTCCTGTCCGCTCCACGCCCAGTCGCACAGGCCCAGGCAGGTCCGGGGGGTGAGGATCGCGGCCGCCCCGACCAGCACGTGCGCGGTGGTGCTGGGCCGCCCGCCGAGGTCGGCGGTGGGCCAGCGCTGGACGAGGGCGGCGCGGTCGCCCCGGAGGCGGGTGCGGACCACGCTGGGGAACGGTGCGCCGTCGACGCGCAGGAACGGGGCGATCTCCTGGCCGATCTCCTCGGCGTCCGCGCGGGGGCAGGACGCGGCCGCGGCCGTGAGGCCGGCGCTGCGCCGGCCCTGGTTGCCCTGCCAGCGGAAGACGATCTGGTCGACGGTGTCCTGGTCGGGGCCCTTTCCTCGAGCGGTCATCGGTCCACCTCGTCGACGGGTCGGCCCTCGGCGAGTTCGACGATGCCGTGCATCGCGAACAGCGAGAGCAGGGGTTCCAGGACCCGCTGGGCGCGGACGCCGCGCGGGTAGCGGCTGTCCGCCTGCCGGCCGCCGGTCGCCGAGGCCACGTGCAGGGTGCAGTGCAGGGCCGTGTCGAAGGGGCGCAGCCAGGCCTTCCCGGCGTGGCGGTCGAGCAGTGCGTACACGTCGCGGCTCTCCTCGTGGAGCCGTCGACGGCTCAGCTCGGGGTGGCCCGGTTCGCTGAGCCAGCGGTCGACGGGGGGTTCGGACCGCAGCAGGTCGGCCTTGGCGACGACCACGGCGGACGGGACGGTCAGGTGCGGGCCGGTGCGCGGGACGCGATCCAGGACGGTGGCGAAGGCGGGGTCGCCGTCCCGGTTGACGTGCTGGTCGAGCGCCGCGCGGATGTCGTCGAGCTGGGCGAGCGGCATGGCGATGGTGGGGTCGACGACGAAGATCAGCGCGTCGATGCCCAGCAGGAACCGCAGCAGGGCGTCCGTACGCAGCAGGTCCTCGCCGGCGAGGTCGAAGAACGCGAGCGGCCTGGTCCGTCCGGCGGCGTCGGTGATCAGCAGGGACTCGACGAACCGGGCGGTGTCGTCCTGGCCGAGGCCGGCGGTGTGGGCGAGCACCCGGCCGCCGCGCAGCGGCACCACCCGGCTGTTCAGGAAGCCCGCGTGCTGCTGCGGGTTGACGGACTGCCAGCTGATCCCGTACGGCTTCAGCCGGTCGTCGGCGATCTCGGCCACCATCTGGGTGAGCAGGTGGCTCTTGCCGGTGTTGGACTGCCCGATCAGGGCCACCGTCAGCGGGCGGCCGTTGGTCAGGTAGGGGACGGGGATGTGGTGCTCCCGGACGCCGCCGTTGCCCGGGCAGCGCTGGAAGGCGCCGCGCAGTTCGTCGGCGAGCAGCCGGGGGTTGGGCTGGGCCTGCGGGTTGTAGGGGCGCAGCTCCTGGACGGCGTCGGGGGTGTACAGGGCGGTCGGGTCGTAGCGGATCGGTTCCAGGCAGTACGGGCAGAGCACCTCGCCGGCCGGGGCGCCGGCCGGGTGGCCGACGGCCTCGGCGACCGCCTCGCCGGGCGCGGCCGCGCCGGCCGAGCGCTTCAGCTCCAGCGCCCGGTCGTACCCGGCGCGGTGGGCGGCGAGCCCGTCGGCGGCCAGCCGGTCGGCGGCGGGGGGACGGTCGGGGGCGAGCAGGCCGAACAGGGCGGCCGGGGTGGGGCGGTCGGCTGCGCGCGGGGCGAAGGAGGAGCCCATGGTGTGCGCGAGCGAGCGGTGGTCGGCGAGGTCGGGGGGCGACCGGTCCGGGTCGCCGGCCCGGCCGGTGACCAGGCTGTACATCACCTGGGCGGCGCTCCACAGGCCGTCGCGGGGGTCGCTGCGGCCGGTCCCGCCGCGCACCTCCGGCGGCGCGTACGGCGCGGGCGCGGCGCCGCGCGGGCTGCGGGGGCGGCCGGTGTGGGTCACCGCGTCGAGGCCCCAGAGCTGGATCCGCTTGCCGTCCCAGCGGACGGTGCCCGGGGAGATCCCGTGGTGGACCAGGCCGAGTTCGGCCAGGACCGCGAGGGCGTCCACCAGGTCCCGTTCGATGACGCGCAGTTGGGAGCCGGACAGGCCGTGCAGCCGCTCGACGGTCCGGCCGCGCGGCGGCCGGTAGAGCGCGAACGGCTCGGCGGCGTCGAGTTCGCTGCCGATCAGGACGGGGAACGGCCCGTTCTCGAGGCCGGCCCCGAGCGCGCGGTGCAGCCGCAGCGCGACCGCGGTCTCGGCGTCGAGGGCCGCGAAGGAGGCGAAGGCGGCCTCCGCGCCGCCGGGCGCGTCGGCCCCGACGGCCCGGACCTGGACGCACTTGACGCCGTTGTTCAGCAGGGCGTTGCGGGTCCGGACGGGGCCGCGCGAGGGCGGGCCGTAGTCGGGGCCGAACCGGGCCCAGGCCCGGCTGCGCCGCCCGTCGGGGGTCAGGAAGGACAGTCCGACGGGCTTCGCCCGGGCGGGCTCGCCGGTCCGCGGACCGGTCGCGGGGGTGGTCACCACTCCTCCTCCTCGTTCTGCGGCGGGTCGTCGTGCCACTGCCGCACGGTCCTGACGACACCGGGTTTCAGGCCGGTCAGCCGCAGCAGCCCGGCGTACCGGCCGGCCGCGGTCAGCACCTCCCGCTCCTGCCGCGGGCCCGGCGCCCCGCCGTGGCGGGCGTCGCCGAACGGCGGGTCGCCGAAGGCCGCGTCGGGGCCGGTGGCGGTGCGGGCCGCGTCCGGGCCGAAGCGGATCAGTGCGACGGCGGCCGGGTCCCGGCTGAGCAGGTCGAGCTGCTCCGAGGAGTTCAGCTGGACCACGCCGGGCCCGTCGGGGTCGAGGGCGTGCGGGTCGGCGGACCGCCGGGCGTCGATGCCCAGCAGGCCGGCCGGCCCGCCGCGGTCGCGGTGCGGCGAGGCGAAGGGCGGGGCGGTGAGCACGTCGTTGTCCCGCAGGTGGTCGCGGGCCACGCCGAGGAGTTCGCGGACCCGTTCGGCGATCCGCTCCTGGGCCGCGTCGCCGACGTGGCCGCGCTCGACCGCGCCCCAGTACGGCGCCAGCGCGGTCAGGGCGGCGTCGGTGAGGTCGCCGGTCAGCGCCGTGACGAGGTCGGGGCCGCCCTTGGCCTCGCCGCGTTCCAGCCAGGCCGGCCCGGCCGCGGCGGGGCCGGTGCCGGCGCCGACGGCGGACGGGTCGAGGTCGGACCCGGCACCGTGGTCGGCGCCGACGTCGCCGTCGAGGTAGCGGCCGAGGACGTCGTCGAGGTCTCCGTCGGGGCCCGGGCCGGCCAGCGGCGGATCGAGGTTCCAGTCCTCGTCGTCCGACCAGGACAGCTCCTCGAACCCGGCCCCGTCCTCGCCGACCCCGCTCAGCCAGTCGCCGAACTCCTCGTCGAACTCCGCGGGCCGGGCCGGATCGAGGCCGCGCGCCGCCTCCTCCTCCGCGGCCTCGGCCGTCGCCCGCAGCACCCCGACGACGGCCAGCGCGGCGTCCGCGCAGTGGCGCCGCTCCTCGACGGCCCAGAACTCGCGCAGCGCGCGGTCCAACAGCGCGTCCAGGCCGTCGAGTTCGTCCCGCAACGGGACGATTCCGCACTCCCGGCCCCAACGCTGGGCGCCGTCGTGCCAGAGCCGCAGCAGCAGCCAGCCCCAGCCGACGAGGGCGAACGGCAGCGCGAGCGCCGCCGACCAGAGCGGCAGACCGATCGCCCCGGCGGCCGCCGCACCCGCCGCGGCACCGACCAACGCGGCCGCGCCGAGGCGCACCGCGTCGGACGGCCGCGCCGGGCCGCCGGGCAGGCGGTGGGCGACCAGCAGCATGCCCAGCAGCACCAGCACCGGGACGGCCGACGCGGCCGCCACGGCGGGCCCGGTCCACAGGCCGCCGAGGAGGCCGCACAGCGCCGTGACGGCGAGGACGCCGAGCCCCGGCGGGTCGGGTTCCGGTGCGCGGCCCTCCGCGCCGGCCGCGCGCAGCCGGCGGAGGTCGGCGAGCCGCGGCGTGTTGGACAACGGCTGCACCTTCCCGGAGAGCAGGGCGAAGCGCTCGGCCGCCGCGCGCAGCGGCAGCCCGTCGCGCAGCAGCCCCACGGCGAGGCGGCGCAGGCTGTCGCCGACCCGCTCGCCGCTGGTCGCGGCGGGCGCCACCGTCACCCCGAGCCGGGCCAGCCGGGCCGCGGACTCGGCGGCGGACCGCATGTCGGCGGTCCCGCCGTCGCTGCGCAGGACCTGTTCGACCACCCCGTGGTAGCCGTCCAGCGCCTGCCGGGCGCGGTCGAGCGCCGACTCCAGACCGGCGCGGCCCCCGCCGGTCAGCAGGCCGACGGGGCTGCCGAAGGCCAGCAGCTCGCCGTCCGCGTCGGCGAGCGCCTCGACCGCCTCGTCATGGGCCCGGCCGGCGGCACCGCCCTCCTCCCGCCGGCCCGGACTGCCCGAGGTCGCGCCGACGACCAGCGCGGAGAGGGCGGGCGGCAGGTCGGCGCCGGTGTGGGCCGCCGCCCCGACCGGGGCGGCGGTGTGGGCGCCGGCGAACCGCACCAGCGCCTCGCTCCACGCCTGGCTCCTGACCTCCGGGGCCAGCCCGTGCTCCAGCACCCGCAGACCGGGAGCGGCCACCCCGTCGGGCAGCACACCCAGCACGTCCAGGGTCTCGTCGAACACCTCGGGCAGGCCGAGCAGGTCGACCAGGACGGCCAGCGCGGACGGGTCGTCGGGCGCGGCGGACCCGGGGCCGCCGTCGCCCGCGTGGAGGTCGCCGGCCCAGATCAGCCCGGCCTCGGGGCCGCGCAGGGTCGCGGGGCGGACCAGCCGGCGCTCGGCCGGGCGGCCCTCGGCCGGCAGGGCGGGCAGCCCGCCGACCAGCAGGCAGAGCACGCGCACCCGGCCGGGCGCGGGGTAGCCCATCAACTGCTCGTACCTGGTGCGGTGTTCGACCAGGCCGGCGGGGGTGTCGACGACCAGGAAGCGGTGGTCGTGCGGCCGGATCCGGCCGTGCCGGGCCAGCCGGGCCGTCACGGCGGACCGCAGGTCCACCGGGTCGGTGCCGGCGAGTTCGGCCGTGCGCAGGTCGAGGTGGACGACCGGGGTGCGGGGGCGGATCGGCTCGCTCATGCGAACTCACCGCCCTCGCGGCCGCCGGCCGGTCCGTCGCCGTCGCGGTCGCCGTCGCGGTCGCCGTCCGACCAGGACGTCCAGCCGGGCGGCTCGGCCGGCGGGCGGTGGGGCTCGGCCCGACGCCCGCCGTCGCGGTCGCGGTCGCGGCCCCAACCCCGGTCACCGTCGCGGTCGCGGTCACCGTCGCGGTCGCGGTCGCGCTCCGGCTCGCGGTCCCAGCCCCGGTCACCGTCACGACCCCGGTCAGGCTCCGGCTCGCGGTCCCAGCCCCAGTCACCGTCACGGCCCCGATCGCGGTCAGGCCCACGGCCCCAGCCCTGGCCACCGTCACGGCCCCGGTCGGGCTCAGGCTCCCGGCCCCCGTCACGGTTCCGGTCGCGGTCGCGGTCCCAGCCTCCATTTCCGGCACGGCCCCGGTCCCGGTCGCGGTCCCCACCCCCGTTCCCGTCACGGTCCCGGTAGCGGTCCCGGTCGCGGTCCGGGTCCTGGGCCGGGGGCCGTCCCCGGTCCGGTCCGGTCTCGCGCCAGTCGGCGGGGTCCACCGGCCGGTTGGTGCCCCAGTCGTCCTGCGCCCCGTGGGTCGGCTGCGCGGGCCCCTCGTCCTCGGCCTCGTCGACCGGACGCGGCGACAGGTCCCCCTGCTGGATCGCCTGCAGGAGCCGGCCCAGGTTCGGCTGGACGGCGCGCTCGTCGCGGAACTCCATGGCCAGCGCCCCCGGCAGGGTCTCCGCCCAGAACTGCCACAGCGGCCGGAACCAGCCCTCGACGCGCTCCCCGCCCGTCTCCCGGCGGGCCGCGAGCAGGCGCAGCTGCTGCGGCGCGATCTTCTCGACCAGCCGGACGAACAGCGGGTCGGGGCGGCTGGCCGACCGGGTCAGTCCGACCGGGCGGGCGTCCATCAGCCGCTCGGTGTACGCCCCGACCGTCCGCTCGTCGTCCAGGACGGTCCAGCGCTCGTAGGCGCGCAGCAGTTCGGCCCAGCCGGAGATGCCGTCGTGCTGCGCGCCCAGGCGCAGCCGCACGCCCGGCACGTCGGCGCCGCGGTCGCGGAACAGCCGCAGCCGGACCAGCTGCGGGGAGTCCTCGGTCCCTTCCAGCACGTCCACCTGGCCGTTCCACAGCAGGCAGAGCAGCCGGTGCAGCACGTGGCGGCGGTCGGCCTCGGTGGACACCAGCCAGTCGTCCCGGTGGCCCAGGCGCTGGCGCCAGCGCAGGACGTCCTCGGCCTGCTCCCCCTCCCGTGCCTTGGCCCACTGCCGCAGCACCTTGCGGACCTCGGGCACCTCGGTGAGGCTCATCTCGCTGCGGAACTGGACGACCGTGATGGAGTCCGTCTCGACGCCCCGGAACTCCGCGAGGGCCTCGCCGGGCAGCCGCAGCACCCGGCGCAGGTAGCCCTCGACCTCGTCACCGTTCTTGACCTTCGGGAAGGTCACCAGCACCTTGAGCACCCCGGTGCCCTCCGGCACGAAGCCCGCCGGCAGCAGGCCGGCCACCTTGCGGCCGAACTGCTCCAGGGCCTCTTTGCCGACCTGCTCGCCGGCTTCGGCGCTGCCGGCCGCCGCGGCCAGCAGGACTCCCATGGAGGGCAGCAGCGGACGCTCCTCCAGATGCTCGCCGCTCTCCGCGAACAGCCGCTTGACCCCGGCCTCCACGACCGACTTGACGCCTCCCACCGCGCCGTCGGGGTCGCGCCGGCTCGCCGCGTGCGCCGTGCGCCACTCGTCGCCGCCGACCAGCCGCAGCAGCAGAGCGGCCGAGTCCCCGCTGTCGGCCAGGCCCTCGCGGGTGGCGAGCCGGGCGACCAGGTCGTCGTAGAAGTGCCGCAGGTCGCGCTGGGGCGGCAGCAGGTAGGAGACGCCGGTCCGGTCCTCGTAGAGCACCCGGGACTGCTCGGCGAAGGCCTTCGGCTCCTGTGTGGAGTGCCGGCGCAGGGCCTCGACCAGCCGGGTCACCTCCCGTTCCAGGGCACGGGCGGCGGGTTCCCAGCGCTGCTGCTGGTTGCGCCAGCCGTCGTTCCAGACCTGGCGGGCGCGCCAGCGGTACCAGGCGTCCTGCTCGCGCAGCACGGTCTGGACGTCCTCGTCCCCCCAGCGCGGCTGGACGAGCCCGTAGAGCTGCCGCCGGATCCGGGGCACCGGCGGCGGCTGGTCCGGGGTGCCCGGCGGCAGGACGGCGGCCCGGGTGCGGTTGTCGAGCAGGCCGAGGAAGCCCAGGCGGGCGAGGTCGTTGGGATCCTGCGGCACCCCCTTGACGATCCGCTCGACGGTGAACGGGTCGACGGTGGAGAGCAGCTTCTCCACCGCCCGCCGGGGGGTGAAGTTCTGCGCCATGTCGGCGGTGCGCTGCGCCACCCGGCGGGTCAGGTCGGCGAGGGCCTGCTGCATGTCGCTCTGCCGGGCCATCAGCGCGGCCTCGATCGCCGAACCGCCGCGCGGCTCCACGGTGAGCGGGTCCAGTTCGAGTGCCCGGCGCTCCAGCAGCTCCTCCAGGCCGGAGTCCGCGAACATCTGCTTCACCAGCTCCTCGGCGGGCCGGTGGGTGCGGCGGGAGGCGTCGCTCAGCTGCTCGACCGAGGCGCGCAGGAAGCGGCCGGAGACCAGCGCCGCCAGTTCGTCCACCGGCGCGGTCATCGAGGCGACCAGGCTGGTCGAGACGCCCTTGCGGCCGATCCCGGCGTCGGACACGGCCGCCCGGGACACCCCGCGGTTGATGAAGCTCGCGGCGAAGGTCTGGTAGTCGTCGTCGGCCCGGGAGTGGGTGCTCTGCCGGCCGTCTCCGAGCTCGGTGCCGATCAGCGACATCACCAGGGAGACCATCGAGCGGCGCAGGTCGTCCTGGCGGATGCCGGCGGTGCGGCTGAACAGGAAGGCGGTCGGCAGGATGCCGCTGCGCAGCCGGATCGGCGCGGCGTGCGGGTAGCGGATCCGCAGCGTCAGGTCCTCGTCGAGGTCGCCGAGTTCCGCGCCCTCGATGGGCGCGTTCTGCTCGTCGACCAGCCGGAACAGGTCCACCAGGGCGCGGGCCGAGTTCAGCTCCGCCTCCCGGCCGCCCCCGCGCGCGGCCGGGAACGCGGACGGCATGACGACCAGCGGGTAGATCTTGACGCCGCCGAGGCGCTTCTCCTGGAAGGCGTGGTTGATCAGGTGCAGGTAGTCGAGGAAGATCCCGGCGCCGGTGCCGCCGGCGACCGAGAAGGCCACGAAGACGTCGCAGCCGGAGACCGGGCCGCCGCCGAGCTGGCTCAGGGTCCCGCCGGCGCGGGCGAGCGCGTCGATGGCGTCGCTGAGCGGGGCCAGCACCGGGTCCAGCCCGTCGCGCAGGGTGCCGAACAGTCCGGCGCGGCCGACCGTCGGCAGCTGCCCGGCGCCGTTCTTGAGCGGGACGACCCTGGGCTCGTTGGCGCGCGGCGGCAGCCAGGAGGCGGTCTCCTCCGGGAGGCTGGCCCGGAGCATCTTGGTGATGTCGGGCGAACTGTCGTAGTTCGGCAGCAGGTTGGGGGTGGTGCGCGAGGTGCGGCTGTACGCGGCGCGCAGCGCCGGGTCGGCGGTGGACAGCGGCAGGTGGGCCAGGTCCGATTCGCTGAAGTCGGCGTAGACGAACTGCAGGCAGTCCGGCAGCTGGTGGGGTGCCATGCCGCCGAGGTGGGTGAGCGCGGTGCCGTCGGGGCCGCACAGTTCGGCGCGCAGCCGCCGCTCCAGTTCGGCGCCGACGAGGCCGCCGGTGCCACCCAGGCCGACGAACAGCATCGGCTGGAAGATCTTCATGGTGTTCCGCCTTCATCCGGCCGCGCGGGCGCGGCCGGCTCGGGTGTCGACCGGTTCGGGTGTCGACCGGCTCCGGTCGGAGGGTGGTGGTTCGGAGGTGCGGGGACGGGGGCTCAGAGGTAGGTGGTGGTCGGCGGCGGGGCCGCCGGTGGCGCGGACGGGCTCCCCGCGCGGCCCGGCCGGGGGCGGGCGGTCGGGCCGGTGCGGCGGCGCGGGGCGCGCCGTTCGTCCCGGATCCCCAGGCCGAGGCCGTCGGTGAGCGAGGCCGGCCGGTCCGGGTGGATCCGGGTCGTCGACTGGCGGCGCTTCTCCAGCACCGCTCCGCCGTCCCGGCTGCGCTGCACCCGGTACGGCCCGCCGGGCTTGCGGACGAGCCGGGGGTAGGGGCCGCCGAGGCCGGCCACGTCGAACTCGTACCAGCCGTTGGTGCCGGAGTCGGCGGTGACGTCGGCGAGTTGATGACCTTCCTGGTCCAGCAGGAGCAGCTTGAGCCCCGCCGGGTTCCGGCCCGTCACCTTCCCGCGGTGCAGGACCAGGACGACCAGGGCGGCCAGCACCGCCACGAGGCCGCCCAGCAGCAGCGCCCACCACCAGCTCTCCCAGAAGGTCGGCGGCCGGGTGACCGTCAGCGACAACGGGCTGTCGACCAGGACCCGGTCCTGGTCGGTGCCGTCGACCAGGGTGACCTTGCCGCCGAGCCGCAGGTCGCCGCCGTCGAGCAGGCCGCGGAAGGCGGCCGGCCGGGCCGCCCGCACCGCGACGTCCACCCGGCGGGACTCGCCGGGCGCCAGGGTGACCTCCTCCGGGGAGACCGCCAGCAGGCCCGGGGAGGTGTCCCGCAGCGCCAGCCGCAGCGTGTGCGGGGTGCCGTCCGCGTTGTGCAGGTCGAGGCGGCCGGCCAGCGCGTCCCCGGGGTGGAGCTTGTGGCCGGCGGTGTCGTCGAGGGTGAGGCCGGCGGTCACCTTCGGCACCGCCGGGGCGACCAGGGTGCCCTGGGTGCGGTCCTCGTCGGCCGTCAGCCCGGACGCGGCGAGCGTGCCGGAGGCCTTGATCCGGCCGGTCGCCGTGGCGGGCACCGTCACCGTCCCGCTGAAGGTGGCGTCACCGGCGGTGCGGTCCGGGCCCGTCCCGTCGTCGGCCAGCCTGACCGGCACCGGCGCGAAGCCGTCGCCGCTCAGCACGGCGCTGACCTTCAGGTCCTTCAGGTCCTGCGGGTCGGTGACCTGGACCCCCTTGCGGGTCTGGAGCTTGAGCGTGACCACGGCCTGCTCGCCGGGGCGCGGCGAGGGCGGCGCCATGGTGATGGAGCTGCGCAGCGCGCCGCGCCACAGCACGCTGACGGAGGCCAGCTGCGCCCGGTGGTCCGCCGGGGCGTCCAGGTGGACCTTCCACTGGCCGGGCGCCGGGTCGGTGATGCGCAGCGACTCGACGGTCTGGTCGCGGGGCGAGAGCTCGAACTTGGAGACCGGGTCGGTGGTGGTGGCGGTGATCTGCCGGCCGGAGGGGTCGAAGTAGGTGGCGGTGACGGCCGGGTCGCCCTTGTCGACGACGATGCTGCCCACGGTGGTGAGCGGCGAGATCCGCATCTCGATGTCGATCGGCGGGTGTCCGGTGCCGCCGGTGGTGGCGCGCAGGCAGTGGGCGGCGGCGAAGGCGGTCTGCATCGCGCCGGCGACGGCGGCGGCGTCCGGCACCGCGGTGGCCCGGGGCCGCGCGTCGGGCAGGTCGACGCAGCCGTCCTGGAAGCCGGCGGCCGCCATCCGGTCCAGGGCGGCCCGGTCGATGTCGGAGCCGAAGCCGAGCGGCCAGACCTGGATCCGGGCGGCCTGCGCGGCGGCCAGGGCCTGGGCCAGGGCCGCCTCTCCGGCGGTGGCGCGGTGGTCGCGGTCGTCGCCGTAGGCCGGGCTGTCGCCGACGTCGAGCTTGCCGTCGGTGAGCAGGAACAGCACCCGGGGCGTGGCCGGGTCCGTCCCGGTGGACAGCCGGCTGACCCCCTGGAGGATCGCGTTCGGGAAGTCGGTGCCCTGCCCTTCGTCCGGCTTGCGGCTGCGCAGGTTGCCGATGCACGCGCCGATCCGGTCCCGGCCGGCGCCGTCCAGGACGGTGGGCGGGCAGACCTCGTCCACCGGGTGCTGGGCGTCGTTGTCCGCGCTGGCGAACCCGAGCACGGTGACGGTCGACTTCGGGTGGACCTCGCCGAGGGCGATCCCCGCGGCGGCGGCCCGCTCGCGGTCGACCTCGGCGGGTTTGAGGCTGCCGGACTCGTCGACGGCGATCGCGTAGTCGACCGGGCCGATGGCGGCGGGAGCCGGCGCCGTCGGTGCGGCCGACGCCGCGGGAGCCGTGGAGGGGGCCGGCGTGGGGCTGGGCTCGGCGGAGGCCTGGCCGGGCAGGAGGCCGACGGTCAGCAGGGACGCCGCGGTGAGCGCGGCGGCCCGCCCGAGTCCGCCGGCGGCGCGCCGGGGGCGGCGGGCCCGCGGGCCGGTGGTGCCGCGCCGCGGGGGGCGCGCGAAGAGCAGGTGTGGCACCGTCATCTCCTCTGGATCAGGGTGCGTTCCACCGGCCGGCGGGCGGCCGGGCCGTCGGCCGGTGGCAGGCGGTCGGGACCGGGCGGGGCTCAGGTGAGCAGGATCCCGGCGGTGGCGAGGACCGATCCGGGGGCGAGGCAAGCGACGCCCCAGCGGATGCGGCGGTACTTGGCGGCCAGGATGGTGCTGACGTCCACGGCCTGGACGAGCAGCCAGTCGAGCGGGTCCCGGCCGGCCGCGACGATCTGTTCGGTGAGCCGGGGCCGGCCCTCGGAGGTGAGCAGGTCGGCGAAGAAGGTGACCCCGTCGTGGTCCCGCAGGGTCTTGGTGCGGGGCAGGATCGCCCGGACCAGGGCGACCGCCCCGGCGGCCCAGAACACGCCGCCGAGCGCGAGCAGGACGGCGGCGAGCGTGCCGGGCCGGCCGTCGGCCCAGTTGCGGTCCAGGAGCAGGGCGGGCAGGCCGAGGGCGGCGGTGAGCAGGATCGAGGACTTGGTGTCGGCGCGTCCGATGTCCTCGCGGACGACGCACAGGAGGCGGTCCGCGATGAAGCGGGCCTCGTCCGGGCGGGCGGCCGCCTCGGGCCCGGCGGCGGGGTCGGGGACGGGTTCGGGGTCGGGTTCGGGGTCGGGGACGGGGTCGGGGGCGACGGCGGAGGCGGGGTCGGGGGCGGGGGCGGGTCCGGTCGCGGTCATGAGCGGTCAGCTCCAGTCGCCGGGGGACCACGGGCCGTGGTCCCGGTCGTCGCGGTCGTCGCGGTCGTCGCGGTCGTCGCGGTCGTCGCGGTCGTCGCGGCGGTCACGGCGGCGGTCCTCGGGGGCGGGGCGGTCCGCCGGGGCGGCCTCCGGTCCGGGGTGGTCCCAGTCGTCGAAGGCCTCGCTGGGCCGGGCCGCGGGCGGTGCCTCGGTACGGTCAAGGCCCCGGTCCCGGTCCCGGTCCCGGGGTGCGGGCCCGGGGTCCACCCACGAGGGGGTGAACGAGGTGCCGCCGCCCCGCCGGTCGTCCGGGCGGCCGTGGTCCTTCGACGGGAGCTCGGGCCGCCGGGCGGCCTCCCGGACCGGCGGCCGGCCGAAGCTGCCCTCGATCCGGTAGGTGCCGGTTCCCAGCAACTCCCTTACCTGCGATTCGAGTTCGGCCGACTGGATGACGCCCTTCTCGACCAGCCGCAGGGTGTGGTTCAACAGCTCCTGCTTGTCCGCGCGCGCCTCCTGGCGCAGCAGCTCCATGAAGGCGCGCGCCTGGTCCGGGTCGTCCGAGAGCATGAAGCAGATCTGGTTCCACTCGCCGCCCTCCAGCATCGCCCGGAAGGCGCGCATCCGGATCTGGAGCAGCTCGGTGCGGTGGTACTCGGCCGCCCGCTCGCGGTCGCGGTCCCGGGCCGTCGTGAGGTCCTGCTGGTCGGCCTTCCGCGCGTGGTCGGCGTACTCGATGGTCGTCGCGTCCACCGCGACCCGCACGTAGAGGTCCGCGTGCAGCCCGAGGTCGTATCCCAGGTCGTCCCACTGCCCGTTGCGGCAGGCGGCCTTGGCCGCGCGGTCGACCTCGGCGGCGGCGCCCACCGGGTAGCCGGAGCAGATCGTGCGCAGGCGCTCCAGCAGCGGGCCCTTCAGGCGCTCGGCGACGTCGGTGACCTGGCCGTCCACCACCTTGCGGTAGTCGGTGACCGACCAGTAGACGTCCGCCTCCACCTGGAAGAAGGTGGCGCTGCCGACCGCCGGGACCTTGAGGGAGAGCTGGCACAGGTGGGTGCCCCGGGCCACCTCGCAGATCGTCACCGGCCGGCCGAAGCGGGGCCGGTCGACGTGCTCGGTGCCCATCGCGGTGACCACGCTGTGGCCGCCGTTGCGGTAGAAGTGCACCAGGGCGACCTCGGCGCTCGGCTTGCGGGTGCACTCGCTCGGGCGCTTGTACTCCTTCAGCAGCGGTCCGGCGGGCCGCTCGGGCCTGCCCGTCTTGGCGAAGGCCGGTGCGCCGGCGGCCTGCTGGTCGTCCTTCATCCTCGCTCCTCCGATTCCCTCGTGCCCTCGCCCGTCCGGCCGCCCTCGCGGCGGTCGGCGGGCCGGTCCCGGCCGCCGCGCCCGGCGCCGTCGGGACGGGCTCCGGCGGGGCGGTCACTGGTGGGGCGGTCCCCGGCCGGACGGTCTCCGGCGGGACGGTCGCCGGCCGGACGGTCTCCGGCGGGACGGTCGCCGGTGGCGAGGTGCCAGAGCTCGCTCGCCCGTGCCTTGGGCAGCGGCTCGTCCTGGTCGTTCATCATGCGCCGCAGCAGCCAGTCCAGGCTCCGCCGGTCGCGGTTGTCGCGGACCAGGGCCGGCAGCAGCGCGGCCAGGCCGGCCCGGGTGTCCGGACCGCCCCCGTCGTCGGCGGTCCGCAGCCAGGACTCCAGGCAGTCGGTGGCGGCCTCGGAGGAGCGCGGCGTGTGCAGCGCCGTCCACAGCAGGTCGGCCAGCGGGCCGGCGCGGTCGGGGCGGGCGGCGGCCAGGGCCAGCGGCAGCGGCCACTCCAGGTACCCGCCCAGGTCCGGGGAGGCCTCGCCGTCCCAGACCTCGCCGACCTCGGTCACCGCGAGCCGGACGACGGCCAGCAGGCCGAGGTCCTGGTGGGGCACCCGCTGGTCGGCGGTCCACTCGCCGAGGCGACGCAGCACGGCCCGGTCGTCGGGGCCGGCCAGCAGCCGGACGACGCCGTGCGAGGCGATCGGCGGCTCTGCGTCGCCCTCGCGGGTGCCGATCCGGGCCAGGTCGTCGAGGGCGGCTTCCACCGGGGCGGCGTGGCCGAAGCCGAGCACCATGGCCGCGGTCCAGCACAGGTGCGCGGAGTGCGACCTGGTCCAGTCGTGGACGAGCTCGTGGACGACCTTCCGGTGGCTCTCGTGCCGGGCCACCTGGTCCAGCACGGTGGCGGCGAAGGCCCGGCGCCGGGTGGCGGCGGCGGTGGCCATCGGGCGGACCAGCTTCTCGTAGCCGGTGGCGAAGTCGCGCGCGCACAGCTCACCGGAGGCGAGCGCGGCGCGCACCCAGATCTCGGGCCTGGGGTCGTCGGCGAGCAGCCGCATCCAGCGGACCACCGGCTCGCGGGCCGGGTGGTGCCGGTCCCAGACCTCCGCGAGCACCGCGCCGGACAGCGCCGAGCCCCGGTAGCGGACGATCCGGGCCGGCGCCCTGACCCCCGCCGTCTCCACCTCGCCCTCGGTCAGCTCGGCGCGCAGCGAGGCGAGATCGGAGACCGGGTCGTCGCAGAACAGCGGGCGCGCGGGCGTGCTGTCCGGGTCCCGGGCCACCGCGAGCTCCCAGGTGAGCAGGCGGGCGGCCTCGGCCACCGCGCTGTGGGCGGCGCCGTTGAGGACCGCCAGCGCGATCCGGGAGGCGGTCGGGTGCAGGACGGCGGCGGCCGACCGGCTGGCGGACCGCTCGGGGGACCCGGCGCCGGACGCGGTCGCGTCGACGATCTCGCGGTCCGCGCCCGCGAACCACTCCTGGGCCTGCTGCGGGGCCAGGCTGGCGCAGCCGCCGAGGAGTTCCGCGCGGCTCAGCCGGCCCAGCACATGGGCGGCGACGAGGTCGGCGAGCAGCTCGGCCTCGGCGGGCCGGAGGTCCTCCAGCCCGACGGCGGACCGCAGTTCGGCGTCGTCGACGAGTTCGTGGGCCCGGGCGGTCGGGTCGTCGGGGACCCCGGCGCCGGCCGTCGGGCCGGCGGCCAGGTGGGCGGCGATCCGGGCGCGCAGCAGCGCCTCCGTGGGCGCCGGCGGGCAGATCAGCCCGTACCGGCCGGACAGCAGCGGGGTCGCCGTCGGACCGGCGGCCACCACCAGGACGGCGTAGGAGTCGGAGGCGGCGAGCGCCGTGGCGAGGGCGTCCAGTTCGAGCTCGCTCGGGGGCTCGGCGACGCTGCCGCGGCCGGAGGGGAGTTCGAGCAGGTAGCCGTGCCCGCGCCGGGCCTCGTCGGCCGCGGTGGCGGCGAGCCGCCGTACGGCGGTCTCCGGGGAGACCCGGGAGACCCGGCGCGACGGCTCCGGGGCGGCGCCCGGGGCGCTGCCGGCCGCCGGGGCGCCCGGCGCGGTGTCCTCGGCGGCCGTCCGGTGCTGGGTCAGTTCGTCGAGCAGGGCCAGCGCGGTGCAGGTCCGCCCGGTGCCGGGGGCGCCGGCGAGGACCAGGACGCGCTGGCGGCGCAGCGCCCGCTGGAGGTCGACGTAGCCCTCCGGCTCCCGGTAGATCCGGCGCACCCGCCGCAGCTCCGACTCGGGGACCGGCCCGCTGACCGCGCCGACCGCCTGCCGGCTGTCCAGCCGCAGGTGGATGTCGCCGATGTGGGCCTGGTGGAAGACGTTGCGGTCGAACAGGTTGTGGTCGCCGGCCACCCGGTAGGCGCCACGGGCCTCGCGGTGCGCCCGGAAGGTCGCCCCCAGGCCGGCGGCGGCCCCTTCCTCGTCGCCCTCCTCGTCGAGCAGGCGGTCGCGGCTGCGCTCGCGGAACCGGTCGGCGGCCTGCTCCCGGTCGATCCGCTCCTGGTCCCCGGCCGCCTCCTCCCCGGAGGCGGCCTCCGGCTTCGGCCCCTCGGCTCCGGCGGCTCCCGCGTCGCCGGCGCCCCGGTCCTGGTCGCCGGGGGGCTGGGAGCGGACCGGGTCGGCGCCCGCGGGCGGGGGGAGGTCCTTCTTCAGGGTCAGCTTCGGCGGCTTCAGCTCGGCGGCCCCGGCGGTGTTCAGCGGCTCAGGCATGCTGCCCCCCGTTGACGGTGCGGCCGATGTGCACCGGCCCGTTGTAGGTGTTGCGGGTGTGGAACGAGGTGTCGCCCGGCCTCTCACTCGGCGCTCCGCCGGGCGCGGGGCGCGGCGGCCCTCCCGACGGTCCCCGCGGCGGCTCGCCGGAAGGGCCGTCGGACGGGCCGTCGGACGGCCCGCCCGGGTCGGACTCCGCCGGTCCCCCGTCCTCCGGCAGCGGCGCGGGCCGGGGCCGCCCGGGCAGCCGGACCCAGGCCGGCGTGGTGCCGTCCTTGAGCCGCAGCAGGGCCGGGCCGTAGTCCTCGGGATCGACGAAGCGGCCGCCGTGGCAGACCACCTCGCGGTAGAGCGAGTCGGAGACGATCACGACCAGGTCGGCCCCGTCCCGGTCGAGCACCCGGCGGGCCGTGTCCGCGTCGGCGAGCCGGCAGGCGAGGTCGACGGCGTGCCCGCTGATGCCCTGGGCGTCGCGCGTGACCGGGCCGACGTGCAGGCCGACCCGCAGCCCCAGCGGCATCCGCAACCCCGCGTTCAGCCGGCGCAGTTGCTCCTGGACCTCGTTGGCCCAGACGCCGAGGATCCGGGCGGGCGGGATGTCGGGGCCGAGGGCCGCCAGGATGCCGTCGCCCCGGTCCTCCCGGTGGACGGCGGGGGCCGGCACCCCGGCCTCGGCGAACGCCCGGTCGAGCACGGCGTACAGCTGTCCGCGCATCCGGGTCTTCCCGGAGTCGTCGTAGGCGCCGGACCTCCGGACGTCCACGCTGACCACCAGCTGGTACACGGCGTCGACTGCCTGGTCGAGCATGGTCACCCCCGCGGTTGTCTTCGACATGCCGCCAGGATCCGGCGCCGCATGCCGGGTTGTCTGTGATGGTTTACATGCGCGGCCGGAGCCCGGCTCCACGCCGGCCTCGGCTCTTCGGGTCCTGGTGTTCGGGTCTCGCTCGGTCGGTTCTCGGGTGCTCGGGACGTTCGGGATGTGCGGGACGTACGGGGCGCCCGGGTGTTCGGGGCCGCCCGGGGTTCAGGTGCTCGGACGGCCCCCGGCTCCCGGCCCCTGCCCGTACTGCCCCTGGGCGAGCAGCAGGAGCGGGGCGGGGTCGAGGATCTCGACCATCCGGGTGCCGGTGCGCACCAGGCGCTGGTCGCGGAGCAGTTTCAGGGCCTTGGCCACCGCTTCCCGGGTGGCGCCGACGGTGGCCGCGAGGTCGTCCTGCGCCAGGTGCACGACGGCGGTCGAACCGCCGCCGGGGCCGCGGGAGTCGGCCGCCCGGGCGGTGGCGCCGGTGGCGGAGAGCTCGACGAGCCGCCGGGCCAGGCGCTGGACGACGGTGAGGGAGGCGAAAGCGGACCGTTCGCGGTCGGACTCCCGCAGCCGGGAGGCGAGTTGGGACATCACCCGGCTGCCGACCCGGGGGGTCTCGGCCAGGAACCGCCGGAACCGCTCCCCCGGGATCACCAGTGCCTCGACCGGGCCGAGTGCCTGCGCGGTCGCACTGCGCGGCCGCTCGTCCAGCGCCGCCAGCTCGCCCACGAGTTCGCCCGGGCCGCGCAGGCCGAGGACGAGCCGGGTGGCCCCGCGGTCGGTCGCCACGTGGACCATGGACCAGCCGGTCAGCACCAGCAGGACGTGGGTGGTGCGGTCCCCCTCCGCGACCAGCCGTTGGTCGGGGGCGTAGGCCTTCGGAGCGCCGAGCGCGAGGAACGCCTCATGGTCGTGCGCACTCAGGGTACGGGCGAACGGCAGGTCATCGCCGAGCAGGCCCATGTCACCCCCAAAGATCGTCAACGGCCTTGGTTCGGTCCGACGTTGGGAGAGCGTAGACCCACCGGAGACGAATTTCGGCCAAAGCCGCCACAAGGCGCCCAAGATGGTGCGCGGGTGGTGAATGAGTCCCCTGTGGCGGGCGGGAAGGGGCCCGGTGCATATGCCTGCCGGGGCCGGGCCGAACTTGTCCCGGTCCTCGGCGCGGTGGAATCCTGTCGCCCATGCCGCACGATCACCCCCGCGCCGACGCGCCCGATCACGGCCCCGGGCAGGACCCCGACCACGAGTCGATCATGGCCGAGCTCCGCCAGGTCCGGCGGGCGGGCGTGGTGCGGCTGCGGGACCTGGAACTCCCGGCGCTGGGCCGGATCGCCGCCCGGGTGGGCACGACCGGCGGGCGGTCCTCACGGGCCGCCGCCATCGAGGCGGTACTGCGGCTGGCCCTGTCCCGGATCGAGGCCGGGACGCTCCAGGAGGCCGCCGGGTTCAGCCTCGGCCTGGCCCGGGGCACCCGGGACTGGGCCGCGGCCGACCGCCGCAGGCGCGCCGCCGACGTGTACAGGGTGAGCGTCGAGCGCTTCCGCAAGTACCACGAAGTGGTGCTGCTGGGTCAGTTGTCGCAGCAGCTGGCCGAACTCGCCGCGCGTTCGCCCGAGTCCGGAGCCGGGACCGGGACCGGGACCGAGGCCGGAACCGGTGACGGGGCCGCGGGCGGGGCCGCGGGCGGGGCCGCGGGCGGGGCCGGGGCCGCCGGGAGGCCCCCGCACCAGCTCCCCGCGACCCACCGGACCGTGCTGGCGGACGCGGGCGGCCGGACGGTGCCGCTCACCCTGCACGTCCACCCGGTGGACCTGCTGCGGGACGTCGACGTGGTGGTCTCGCCGGCCAACACCTTCCTCGCCCTCCCGGCCACCTACAAGTCCTCGGTGGCCGCGGCGCTGCGGCGGGCCGGCGCGAGCCGCGGCCCGGGCGGCGACGTGGTCGAGGACCTCGTCCACGACGAGCTGCGCGCCTGGACCGCCCGGCACGGCGTCACCGGTCGGGCCGTCGCCCCCGGCACGGTGGCTCCCACCGGGGCCGGCCGGCTGGCCGAGCAGGGCGTGCGGCGGATCTACCACGCCGTCACCGCCGTCCCCCGCTCGGACAGCAACGACTACGACGTCCTGCTGGCCGACATCACCCGGGCCGCCGCCCGGGTCTTCGCCACGATGGCCGGCGAGCGCACCGCCTTCGACCCGCCGCTGCGCTCGGTGGCCTTCCCTCTGCTCGGCTCGGGGCGCGGCGGCCTCCGCTACGAGGCGAGTCTGGGCGCGCTCTGGGCCGCCGTGGAGGCGGAGGCGGCCCGCGGCGCCGACTGGGAGGTCCACCTGGTAATGCGCCGCCCGGCCGCCGCCGACGTCGTCGAGCGACTGCTCGGCGCCGTCTGAGAGGAGACGGATGAACCCCTACCTGGTACTCGCCGCGGCGGCCGCGGACTGGGACCGGCTGTCGGCGCGGCTCCCCGCCGACCGGGCCGCCCGGCTGGCCGGGCTGCTGGAGCGGCTGCGCGGACCGGACGGCCCCGACCGCCCCGGCCACCGGGAGGCGGCCGAGGAGGCCGCGCGGCTCCTGCTGCCGCTGCTGCCGCGGGCCGCCGGCACCGGCTCCCCGCGGTTCACCGCCGGCGCGGTGGACGCCGCCCACCTCGGGTTCCGGGCCTCCGACCTCGCCGTCCTGGTGCTCGACGGCTCCCGGATGGTGGGCCCGGTGCTGGGCGCGGTCCGCCGCCGGCTGCTCGCCGCTCCGGCGCTGTCCGCCGCCGAGGTGCGGGGGCTGGGCGGGGACCCGGACGCGTCCGGCCTGCTCCGCCTGACCGGCACCGGCGGGGCGGTCCGGCTGCCGGCCTTCCAGTTCGCCGAGGCCGCCACCCCGTGGATCGCCGTCCTGGACGTCAACGCCCTGCTCGGCGGCGACCGGGACCCGTGGGGCGTGAGCGACTGGTGGCTGTCCCGCGACGCCCTGCTCGACGCCGTCCCGTCCGCACTGCTCGGCACCGGCCAGGACGGCCGGCTGGTCGAGGCCGCCCGCTACCTGACCGAGGAGGAGTAGTCCGTGGTCAACGTCCGCCCGCCCGAGAAGCTGCCCGGGAACCCGACCAGGGTGACCCTGGCCGCCGGCACGGAGCTGGTCCGGGTGCACTCGGCCCGGCGCGCCGCCACCGCGTTCAACGGCAATCCGGCCGACTGCTTCTACGGCGGCGGCCGGTTCGACGGCACCGCGCTCGACGACTACGGCTTCCTGTACGCGGGGCTGACCGTGGAGGCGGCCGTCTGCGAGACATTGCTGCGTTCGATCCCCTTCGACCCCGCCGCCGGGCCGCGGCTGGTGCAGCGGGCCGCCGTCCGGGGCCGACGGCTGTCGTTCCTGCGCCTGGCGGCCGACGTCACCGTGGTCTCCCTGGTGGCCGGGCGCGACCTGGCGAGCGTGGCCCAGGACGCCTGGCTGGTCCAGGCGGAGGCGGCGGAGTACCCGTTCACCCGGGCCTGGGGCCACTGGATCCGCGCCCACACCGCCCCCTGGTCGCAGGGCTTCGTCTGGCCCTCCAAGCGCGAACCGGCGGACCGCGCCGCGGTGCTGTTCCTGGACCGCTGCCCGGCGGGCGCCGTCGAGCCCGCCGGCGTCCCGCCGATCGACCTGGACACCCCGGAGGGGCTGCGCCGGCTCAACGCCGTCCTCGCCCCGTACCACGCCCAGGTCGCACCGTAGCGCCCCCGTTCCGGTCCCACGTCCCCAGCGCGCCGCAGCGCGCCCGCAGCAGGAGCACCGCCGTGGAAGAGAGCACCGAACCGGCCGAGCCGACCGACGACGAACTGCGCGCCGAACGGGACGCGCTGCTCGCCGAGGTGGCGCACGCCCCGGACGACCCGGACGACCCGGACGCGCCGACCGCCTGGGCCACGGTCGGGGAGCAGAGCTACCGGCTCCACCTGCGCCAGGACCGCCCGGAGGACCTCCGGCTGGCCGCCGAGGCGATGGAGCGGGCCTTCGCCCGGCCCGGCGAGGACGACCTCTGGCACGCCTGGCGGGTGGTGTACGGGCACGTCCGCGCGTTCCAGTACGACCTCGACCCGTCGGCCGAACTCCTCGACCACGTCTACGAACTGGTCGACTCCGGCCTGCGCGGACTGGCCGCCGACCCCGGCGCCCACCCGGACGTCCAGGTGCTGGGCCGGCGGCTGATCGCCCTGGCCGCCAAGGCCCGGATCACCGACGGCGCCCCGCCGCCCGAACGCCTGCCGCTGATCGACGACGCCCTGCGCCGCCACCACGACGCGCTGCCCGACGCGGCGCCGGACAGTCCGCAGGCCGTCGAACTCCGGGCCGACCTGGGCCACCTCCACTACGAGCGGGCCCGGTTCGCGAACAGCCCGGAGGACGCCGAGGCCTCCGTCGGGCACTACCGCTCGGCCCTCGCCGCCGCGGGCGCCGACCAGGACGTGCCGCTGCTCCGCTACGGGCTGGCCACCTCGCTGCTGTGGACCGGCCGCAACCGGGCCGACCGGGCCGAACTGGAGGAGGCCCGGCGGGAGTTCCGGGCCGCCCTGGCCGCCGCCCGGCAGCGCGCGGCCGAACCGCCGGTGTGGGCCGAGGAGGCCGAGACCAGGGCGATCTTCATCCGCGCGCTGCTCTGGTGGCAGTGGGAGGACCGCTCCCACCCGGCCGCCGCCGAGGCCGAACTGGCGCCGGTGCTGGCCCGGCCGGACGCCGTGCGGACCCTCCCCCCGATCTACCTCGACGCCTTCGGACGCCTGCTCTACGACCGGGCCGCCGAACGCGACGACAACGAGGGCCGCGACCGCGCCCTCGGACTGCTCCGGGAGGCCGTCCACCGCTGGGAGCCGGAGCGGGACGGCCCGCTGTGGGCCCCGGCCGCCCTGCTCGCCGTGCTCCAGCACACCCGCTACCTCGACGACCGGGACCGGCAGCGGCTGCCGGACGTGGTCCGCGGCGCGACCGAGGCGCTGTCCGAGGACGCGATCCCCGCCGTCCGGCAGACCGCCCGGATCCTGCTCGCCTGGGCCCGCACGGAGGAGCCGGGCAACGCCCCGGACCCGCTGGCCCCGGTCGACGACCCGGTCTACACCGACGCCCTGAAGGCCGCCCGGGAGCTCCAGGAGGACATCACCGAGGGCCGGAGCTTCATCAACCTCAACAACGCCGAGTTCAGCCACCTCGCCAACGACCTGACGCTCGACCAGCACACGAAGGACGGGTTCCGGCGGCTCTACCGGATGTGGGAGGAGCTGCCCCCGGACAGCCCGGACCGCGCCCTGTTCGGGGCCCGGCTGCTCGGCGCGCTGCCCCTGATCGACCCGCACGGCACCCTGGTCGGCGAGGCCGAGAAGGCCGCCCTGTTCCAGGGCTCCGCCGCCTTCGAGGGGCCCGCCACCACCCGGGGCGCCGTCCAGGGCATGCTCGGCGCCGCCCGGATGCGGGAGGGCGTGTCCAAGGGCGACCCCGCCTCCACCCAGGAGGCGCTGGCCCAGCTGGAGGCGGCGGCCGCGCTCCTGGACGGGCAGGACGAGCGCCTCCGGGCGGGGGTCGACCTGGCCCGCGCGATGGCCTCGGCGCAGCTCGGCCAACTGCAGGCCCGCGGTGACGAGATGGAGTCCGCGCTGGAGGCGATGGAGCAGCTGCGGGACAACCCGGACTTCCCCCCCTACCTGCGGCGCCTGATGGACGGCCAGCGGGCCGGCTTCGAGGCGCAGCGCGCCGCCGCGCGCGGCGACCTGGCCGGGGCCGACCGGGCCGTCGCCGAACTCGCCGCCGTGTACCGCGCGCTCGACCCGGAGGACCCGAGCCGCGCCGAGCTCTGGCTGGCCCTGGAGCACTCGCACAACCTGCGCGACGCGCTCGCCCGCCGCCTCGGCGCCCGCGAGCTGGGACCGCCCCCGGGGAGGCCGACCGTGGCCGAACTGCGCCGGCAGGCGGCCCGGCTGCCCCGTGAGCACCGGGCCTGGCTGCTCGGCGACGGCGGCATCGCCCGCTGCCTGACGGCCGGCCCGCGCGGCGACCTGCGGCTGCTGGCCGAGGGCCTGGAGCTGGTCGAGGAGGCGCTCGGGCTGGTCGGCGAGGACACCGAGGACTGGGTGCGCTACGCGATGGCCCTCGGCAACGGCCGCACCGGGCAGGCCGCCGCGACCGGCGACCGCCGCGGCTACGAGGCGGGGGTGGTGCTGCTGGAGCGGGCCGTCGCCCGCCTCGACGGCCCGGCGCACCGGCTCTGGGCGGCGTCCTGCCTCACCCTCGGCCGGGCCTACCGGCTGCGGGCCGACGCCGCCCGCGACGACCGCCGACGGGGCCGGCACGCCGGACTGGACGCCCTGCGCGGCTTCGCCTGGGCGGCGCTGCTGCAGTCGGGCACCGAGCACGCCGCCACCGCCGCCGCCCGGGCCACCGAGGCCGCGCTGGAGGCGGCCGCCTGGTGCCTGGAGGACGGCGTCCCGGAGCAGGCCCTGCAGGCGCTGGACTCCTGCCGCGGCCTCGTGCTGCACTCGGCGGCCGTCGCCCGCTCCGTCCCCGAGCGGCTGACGGCCGCGGGGCGGCCGGACCTCGCCGAGGAGTGGCTGAGCACCGGCGCCGCGGAGCCCGCCCCCGGGGAGAGCGCGCTGGTGCGGCCCGCGAGGACGGTGCCGAGCCGGCTGCGCGGCCAGGTGCTGGCCGTGCTCGCCGACGCGGCCCGGGCGGACGGCTCCGCGGACGGGCTGCTCGAACCGCCCGAGCCCGCCGAGGTCGGGGAGGCGCTGCGCCGGCTGGGCGTCGACGCCCTGGCGTACCTGGTGCCAGCCTCGCCGGACGGCGGCGGCGCGGCGGTCGTGGTGACCGACGACGGGCGGGTGCGCTCGCTGCCGCTGCCCCGGCTGCGCGAGGACGCCGGCCCGGTGCGGGAGTACCGCCCGGACGCCGGCGCGGCCCGTGACCTGGGGCCGGCCCAGCCGCCCGGCGAGGCGCCGCCGCCGCTGCGCCGGCAGCTGGACCGGCTCTGCTCCTGGGCCTGGTACGCGGCGGTGCGCCCGCTGCTCACCGCGCTCGAACCCTTCGTCGGGGAGGGCCGGACGCCGCGCCTGATGCTGGTGCCGATGGGGGCGCTCGGCACCGTGCCGTGGCACGCCGCGTACGAGCCGGGCAGTGCGGGGCGGCGGCGCTACGCCGTCGAGGCGGCGCAGATCTCCTACGCGGCCTCGGCCCGGCTGCTCTGCGACGTGTCGCGCCGCCCCGACCTGCCGTACTCGGAGTCCGCGCTGATCGTCGGCAACCCCACCGGCGACCTGCGCTACGCGGGCGAGGAGGCCGAGGCGCTGCACCAGGGCTTCTACCCCCGGGGCGGCTACCTGGGGCGGCGCGCCTCGGGCGTGCCGGACGGCAGCGGGACGCCGCGGGAGGTGCTGGAGTGGCTGCGCGACGGGCGCAGCGCGGGCGCCGTACTGCACCTGGCCTGCCACGGCACGGTGGCGGCGAACGACCGGCACAGCTCGTACCTGTCGCTGCACGGCGGCGAGTTGGCGGCCGAGGAGCTCACCGGGACGATGACGGCCGAGGGCTCGGCGCGGCCGGGCCTGGTGGTGCTGGCGGCCTGCCGCACCCATGTGTCGGGGCGCGGGCACAACGAGGCGTACAGCCTGGCGACGGCGTTCCTGGTGGCGGGCGCGCGGTCGGTGGTGGGCTCGCTGTGGACGGTGCCGGACGACGCCACCTCGGTGCTGATGTTCATGACGCACCACTTCCTGCGGCGCGAGGGGCAGCCGCCCGGACGCGCCCTGCGCTCGGCCCAGTTGTGGATGCTGGACCGGGACCGGGTGGCGCCGCCCGACATGCCGCCGGCGCTCGCCGCGCGGGCGCGCGCGGTCGAGCCCGACGACCTGACGACCTGGGCGGGCTTCACCCACCTCGGGCGGTAGCGTCCGGGCGGCCGGCCGGGCGGACCGGCCGCCCGGGGGGCCTCAGTGGCCCGGCCCGGGCACCACCGACCGCAGGGCGACCGTCCGGGTGGCCCACCGCCCGGTCGAGCGGCCCTCGCCGAGGTCGCGGCCGGCACCACCGCGGGCGGTGAACCGCAGCACCCCGTCGGAGGCCGGGCCGCCGCCGCGCCCGGCCGGGCGTCCCGGGTCCCAGGCGTTCAGGTGGAACGGCACGGTGTTCAGCTCCTCCTCGGCGACGATCAGCTTGAGCCAGTCGCGGCCCTGGCTGCCGGGCCGCACCGCGCGGCCGGCCGGCAGGCTCAGGGCGACCGGGCGGCCGTCCAGGGCGTGGCCGGTGCGCCCCGGCCCGATGAAGTCGCCCCGGTAGAGGGCGGAGTGGCTGCGGTAGCGGTCCGTCAGGTCGAACAGGGCGCACCAGAGGCGGCGGTGCGAGCGGTTGTGCAGCCGGATCGTCACCCGGGGCTCCAGCCAGCCGCCCGCGTCGGGCTCGTGGGCGCGGACGATCTCGCCGTTGCCGTCGGGCAGGATCGGACCGGCCTGCGGGTCGTCCCACGGGAGGATCTCGATCCGCACCGCGGAGGCGAGGTCCGAGCCGGGGTTGGAGAGCCGCTGGAGCCGGTACCAGCGGGTGAGGTGTTCGAGGCAGTCGACGACGGTGCGGGCGTCGGCGGGGCCGGTGAGCGGCAGCGGGTCCACGGTGCCGGTGCCGTCCCGCCGGGTGATCACGGCCCGCCCGCCGGCCGGGTCGACCCGGAGCAGCAGGTCGCCCGCCGCCGCCGGGTCGCCGGCGACGCGGAGCAGCGGCGAGGGGCCGCCGCCGGGCCCGGCCGTGGCGACGGCCTCGCGCAGCAGCCGCTCCGCCTCCGGGGCGCCCGGCTCGATCAGCACCGTCGTCGGGGGCAGGGCGAGCGCGGACGGCGCCACCGGGTAGACCCGGCCCCGGTCGGGCTCCCAGCCGGCCGGGTCGACCAGGGTGTGCCGGGCGCGGACGCGCCGGGCCCGGACGGTCCTGGCCCGGGGCCCGGAGCCGCCGGCGCCCTCCTCGGCGCTCTCGCCGCCGCCCCCGCCGCCGTCCTCGTTACCGCCCCCGCTGCCACCGGTGACGGTGAACTCGGTGGCGCCGCCGCCCTCGTCGTCGCGCAGGCCGTGGACCTGGCCGCAGTCGACCTCCCAGCCGTCCACCCCGTGGGTCAGCAGGTACGGGCTGCCGGGGCGGACCGCCCCGCCGAGGAAGGGCCGGTCGGCGGGGCCGCCGGGCTCCTGCGGGCTGAGGGTGGGGTGCTGGACCTCGCCCCAGGCCTGGACCCGGCACCGGGTGGCCGCCATGATCTCGCGGTAGCTCGCACCCGTCCCGGCCTCGTCCAGGGCGCCCAGCAGGGCGTGGGTGAACACGCCGTGGCGGCGGCCGTCGAACCAGTCCTCGTGCGAGACCTGGTCGAGCCGGCTCGCAGCCAGCAGGACGTGCCCGGCCCGCTCCGGCCGCGCGCCGCCCGCCGTCGCGTCGCGCATCCCTCCGGCGGGCGCCCCCTCGACGGGCGCGGGGTTCGGGGGCGCGACCCGTCCGTACCAGGACGGGTGCGGGGTCACCGAGCGGACGGCGGGCCCGCGCGGTGGCCGGCGGGTCGCCCCGCCCGAGAAGCAGCAGTCGAGCACCGCCGCCAGGTGCGCGCCGGTGCCGGCCACCTCGTCCAGCAGGACGGCGAGCTCCTTGTCGGCCAGCGGCGCGTCGGCGCAGACCAGCGCCTGGTAGCGGCCGGTGGCCTCGATCCGCGCCTCCTCCTCCGTGCGCACGTCGAACTCGGCGCCGTGGCCCGCGTACCAGAGCAGCGCGGTGTCCTCCGGGCCGGCCTGCCCGAGGTGCTCGCGGATGCCCGCCCGGACCGCGGCCACCGTGGCCTCGCGGTCCAGCAGCCGGTGCGCGACCAGCCGTTCCCCCACCCGTCGGCGCAGCCATTCCTCGGCCGCCGTCACGTCGTTGACGCAGCCGGCGAGCGCGTCGTACCCGAGGGCGGTGTAGTCGTCGATCCCGACCAGAAGTGCGTGGACGTTCCCCATGGCGAGCAAGTGTGGCAGCCTCGTCGGGCCCCACCGACCGGCGGTCCGGTCGCGGAGCGGTCGACTTCGGGGCGCCTTCCGGTCGCCGGTCCGATCCCGCCCGCCGAACACTTCGCATTCTTGATGATCCGTCACTATCCTGCTCGGGCGACCGCCGACGGTTTCCGGCCGCGCAGTCCACATCACGCCATTCGGTTCGGGGGAATCATGGGATCCATCGAAGGGCCCCGGCGCATCGTGCGCCCGGGCCCCGCCGCCGCTCCACCCGCCCGGGCGGCCGCCGCCCCGCAGCGCGCCGTGCGGTCCGGCGCGACCGCGGACCAGCTGCGGCCGCGGCCCGCCGACCTGCTCCGGGCGGTGCGCCGTCTGGACGCCGGGCTGGACCCGGCCGCCTGCGCCGAACTGTCCGACTGGCTGAAGGAGCACTACCAGGCCGCCTACGGCGACGTGCCGCTGGGCTTCCTCGCCACCTGCTACCTCGGCCCGCCGTTCGTCGACCACCGGCTGGACCTGTTCCGCGTGATCCTGCAGCACTTCGCGCCCGGCGACCAGGTCCCCGAGCCGTTCGGGGCGGCGCGCATGATCGTGCGCACCGGCGCCTACGCCTACGTCGAGGTGTACGGCAGCGGCCTCGTCCTGCCCGTCCTCCAGGACGGCACGGTGGTCCGGCCGTGAGCCGCACCCCACCCCCTCACCCGCACACACACCCTCACTCGCACACGCACTGCACCGATCGGAGCGAAGCATGACCGAGGTGGACCACTATCTGCGCGGCCAGGTCCAGCAGGTCAACAACATGGTCGTCCGGCTGGGCGAGCAGGTCGGCGCGGTCTCCGGCCAGGTGACGGCCGTGAACGCCGCCCAGCAGCAGACCCGCGGCGAACTGCAGGACCTGCAGAACAAGTTCCTCGCCTTCGCCCAGCGGTTCGAACTGACCGCCGCCGTCCAGCGGGCGGAGACCAGGATCGGCGTCGTCCAGGACAAGCTCGACCACGAGTTCGGCCACCACAAGACCGTGCGCCGCACCGCCGTCGGCATGCTCCAGGCCTTCGACACGGGCCTCGTCTCCGAGGACACCGTGCGCACGGTCAGCGAACAGCTGATGATCCAGACCCCGCGCTACTGGCTGGCGCCGGCCCTGGTCGCCCTCGCCGCCTGGGCCGCCGACGACCGGACGCTCTGCGACCGGGCGATCGACGAGGCCTTCCGGCGCTCGCCCGAACGCACCTCGCTGCTCTTCGCCCTGGTGCTGCGCCGCCAGCGGCGCCAGGCGGTCGCCGTGCGCTGGCTGCGCCACTACCTGATCGCCCAGGACCCGGCCCGGCTGGGCCGGGAGTTCGCCGTCATCCTGGAGTCGCTCTCGCAGGGCGCGTTCGGCGCGGCCGGCCGCGAGCTGCTCCAGGAGACCCTCTCCGGCTGGCGGGCGACGCTGCTCGGCGACGACGAGGCCCGGGCCGCCCAGGTCCGCCGCTGGCTCGCCGAGATCGAGTCGCTGCGCACGCCCACCGCCCAGCCGGAGTTCCCCCGGCTCGCGGCGCTCTCCCCGCAGTGGCCGCAGCTCGACGCGGCGCTGTCCGGCGCCCGCGCGCACCAGCGGGTACTGGACAAGTACACGGCCATGATGGCCCGGGAGAGCGAGGCGTCGGACCGGCTGGAGGACGCCATCGACGACATCCTCGACCGGTTGGTGTCCGAGTACGACAACGAGGAGCTGCCGCTCCGGCGCGACCTGGCGTTCAACCAGGCGGTGGTCGACCACGACGGGGACCTGGACCGCGCCCGGCACGCCGTCGAGGTCGACGCGGCCTCGCTGGACGAGACGCTCGACTACCTGACCGTCCAGTCCACCGCCGCGCTCAACCCGAGCGCCATCGGCGCCTCCGCCGCCACCCAGCGGCTGGCCGTCGCCGCCTGCCACGAGTGGTTCGCCGACGCCCACGCCTCCTTCGCCCTCGCCTACCGCCGGGCCGTGCCGCCCGAGGTGCACGCGGTGCTCGGCTCCTCCCACAACGTCGGCGCGCAGACCTTCCAGCTGCCGCCGTGGACCGGCGCCTTCACCACCCCGCTGGAGGTCCTGGAGCACTCGCTGGCCGAGCACTGGGACCGGCACGCCCAGCCCTTCCTCGCCGCCCTCGCGTACCCGCTGAAGCGCAAGCTGGTGCCGCTGGTCGCCGCGGTCGCGATGATCCTGCTGGTGTTCACCGGCGTCAACGCGGGGTTCGCCTTCATCGCCGCCGCGGTCGTCGGCGGGATCTGGGGGCTGGTCCTCCACACGAGGAACGAGGCCGGCCGCCGGGTCGTCGGCTCGGCCCGCCGACTGTTGGAACAGGCCAAGCAGGAGTCCCTGCTGCAACTGCGCGCGGCGGCGGCGGAACTGACCGACTGGGAGTCCCGCTACCGGGCCGCCGACGCCGTCGAGCAGCAGACCCGCGCGATGATCGCCTCGCTCGCCGGGGCCGCCCACGGCCCCTCCCCCTTCGACGGACGCACCGTCCTCACCAAGGACCACCAGACCCAGCAAGGGAGCCACCGGTGACCACCCCTCCCCCGCCGCCGCCCCGCCGACCGCCGGCCGCCGGCTCCCCGTGGGCCGCCAGCCCCCGCCCCTCCACCGACCGCGCCACCAGCCGGCTGCGCCGGCTCGTCGAGGGCCTGCCCGACTGGGAGCCGCTGCCGCCGGGCGAGCTCACCGTGCGCCGCCCGGGCACCGGGCTGTGACCGGCCTGCTGGGCTCCGGCGGCTCCTACCGGGCCTGGGCCGACTTCCTGGAACGCTGGGCCCGGGGCGCGCCGGAGGCCGCCGAAGGGCTGCCGCCGCTCGTCCTCGAGGACTTCCCCGAGGACACCCGGGAGCGGTTCCGGGTGCGCGTCACCGAGGCGCTCACCCGGCGGCTCCAGGACTGGTCCGACGCGCTGACCGCCGCGCTCAACGCCGCACCCGACGAGTTCGGCGCCGGCCGGGCCCTGGCCCAGGCCAGGACCGGCCTGCGGGCCGTCCGCGCCCTGGCCGAGCACCCCGGCCTGGACGAGGAGTTCCGCACCCGGCTGACCGAGGTGGTGGACGAGCGGATCCGCCGCTTCCAGACCGACCAGGAGGGCGAGCTGGACCGGCTCGCGGCGCTCGACGTCGATCCGGGCTGGCTGGAGGAGCGCCGCCGGACCCTGCGCGACAACCCGCTCACCGCGGTGATCGCCGAGACCGCCCCGGCCTCCCGGGACGGCTGGTCGTACGACCCCGCCGCCCCGCCCCGCCGCCGGATCGTCCGCGGCTGACCCGCCCCTCCCCCGACGCCGGAAGGCCCCCATGCCCAACTACGCCGACAGCCGCCGGGACCTCGGCAGCTACCTCACCGCCCGGGTGCCGGTCATCGGCCTGCGCACCATCGAGCAGCAGCGCGCGCTGCGCCTCGTCCGCGAGGTCGCCACCCAGTCCCGCAGCGGCAACCTGCCCTTCTGGGTCTACACCCGGGCCACCGGCCTGCGCGACCTGCGGACCAACAGCCCCATGCAGGACGACCGTTCGTTCGTCGGCGCGATGGAGTTCGCCGCCGCCCAGTTCACCGCCCGCCCGCAGGCGACGCTGGTGCTGGTCGACCCGGACGGCCTGGACGTCGACAGCCCGACCGCCCGCCACGTCGCCGAACTGGCCCGGCTCGCCGACTCCAACGCCGGCAGCATCGTGCTCATCACCGACAACCCGATCTGGAGCGGCCTCCAGCGGCTCGGCATGAGCCTGCAGCTCGACCTGCCCACCACGGAGGAGATGTACGACATCGTCCGGAGCTTCCTGGACGACCACCACGGCGTCGTCCCGATCAGCTGGACCGAGGACGACGTGCGGCGGGCCTCGGAGTTCCTGATCGGGGTGACCGAGGGCGAGGCGGTCAACCTGATGGCCACCATCGTCGCCAAGGGCTCGGTGGAGGCGGACGACGTCCTGGCGCTGGCCCGGGCCAAGGACCGGATCTTCAGCGACCTGGCCGGCCTGGAGCGGGTCCACCTGAAGTCCTCCGAGTACTCGGTCGGCGGCCTGTCCAGCCTGCGCGCCTGGCTGAAGCGCAAGCACCAGCTGATGCACGCGGACCTGCGCGGCACCGAACTGCGGCCGCCGCGCGGCGTCCTGCTGGTGGGCGTACCGGGGTGCGGCAAGTCGCTGTCCGCCAAGGCGATCGCCTCGGAGTGGCAACTGCCGCTCTACCGGCTCGACATGGCCAGCATCCACGGCAAGTACCTGGGCGAGTCCGAGGGCCGGATGCGGGAGGCGCTGGAGACGGCCGACCGGGTGTCGCCGTGCGTGCTCTGGATCGACGAGATCGAGAAGGGGCTGGCCGGCGGGCACGACATGTCGGGCGTGCCCCAGCGGATCATCGGCCAGTTCCTGTTCTGGCTGCAGGAGTCCCAGTCGCGCGCGTTCGTGGTCGCGACCGCCAACGACGTCCGGAGCCTGCCGCCGGAGCTGCTGCGCAAGGGCCGCTTCGACGAGCTGTTCTTCGTCGACCTGCCGGACGACCAGGACCGCAAGGAGATCATCGAGCTGTACTACCGGCGCTACCTGCGGATCGAGCCCGAACCGGACCAGGTCGAGCGGCTGGTCGACCTCTCCGAGGGCTTCGCCGGCTCCGACATCGAGGCCGCGCTGCACGACGTCGCCGCCCAGGTCCACCTCGACGGCGGCTCGGCCGAGCCCGACCTCTCCTTCGTGCTGGACACCTTCACCAACATGACGCCGTTCAGCCGCACCAACCCGGAGCAGCTGGAGGACATCCGGACCTGGGGCCGCGAGCGCGCCGTCCCCGCGGGCCGGCCCGCCATGAACGCCTCCGTGCCGGGCCAGCCGGGCACCGCGCGGCGCGTGGTGTTCATGCGCGACTGAGCCCCTCCGTCCGGAGCCGGCCCCGGACGGCTCCGGACGGCTCCGGACGGACGGCTTTAGACCGGCGCAAGGCGAGGGCTAGGCCGGGCCAAGGGCGGGTCTAGGACCGGCTCCTAGGCTCGGGCCAACACCCGACTATGGAGGCTCGATGGACGTCGCCGGCAAGTGGAACATCTCCGTGAACACCCCGATCGGCCGGCAGGAGGCCGCGCTGCTGATCGTCGCCGACGGCGACGACCTGACCGGCACCAGCACCTCGGCCGGCACCACGCTGGCGCTGCAGGAGGGCAAGCTGGAGGACAACGTGATCACCTTCAAGGTGCGCCTGGTCAAGCCGATGCCGATGGACTGCCGCTACACCCTGACCGTGACCGGCGACACCCTGATCGGTGACGTCAAGCTCGGCGCGTTCGGCAAGGCGAAGGTCACCGGCTCGCGCGCCTGAGCGCCCGGCCCGGCGCCGGCCGGCGGGCCGGGCGGGTGAGGCGGGGACGGCGGCACGGCTCCCCGGATCCGGTACGGAGGCCCTCAGGCTCCGGTCCGGAGGTAGAGCCGGTCGTCGTCCTCCAGGATCGCCTGGTGCAGCTCCCGCAGCGAGCGGCACGGCTCGACGCCCAGCGCGTCGCTCACCGTACGCCGGGCGAGCTGGTAGAGCTGCAGCGCCTCCGCCTGCCGCTCCGAACGGAACAGCGCCAGCATCAGCTGGCGGTAGAACGGCTCGCGCAGCGGGTTCTCGTCGATCGCGGCGTACAGCAGCCCGATCAGTTCGCGGTGCTGGCCCAGCGCGAGCGCCGACTCGGCCAGCAGCTCGATGCACTCCAGCCGGTCCTCGTCGAGGCGCGAGGCGAGCGTGTCCAGCGGCGCGCTGTCCCGCAGGCCCTCCAGGGCCGGCCCGCGCCACAGCGACAGCGCGGCGCCGAAGGCCGTCGCCGCGTCCTCGTGCCGGGCCGCCCGGGCGTGGCCGCGGCCCTCCTGCACCAGGCGGCGGAAGCGGAACTGGTCCATCGACTCGGGTGCCACCGTGATCCGGTAGCCCGGCGGCTGAGTGGCGATCGGGGTCTGCGTCACGCCGTCCCGGTGCAGGAACTTGCGCAGCTGGGACACGTACACGTGCACGTTGGCCGACGCCCGGGTCGGGGCCCGATCGCCCCAGACCGCCTCCACCAGCTGCTCCATGGTGACCACCTGGCCCGCCCGGCCGAGCAGGGTCGCCAGCAGCAGCCGCACCTTGTACGCGCTCGGGCTGTGCTCGCCGTGCTCGTCCACCACGCGCAGCGGGCCGAGCAGCTCGTAGCGCAGCGGCCCGGGCACGGCGGGCGCGCCCTGCGCGAAGGGCATCCCCCCGACGGGGGCCGTTCCCCCGATGGGGCCGGACAGGTGATCGGTCGACGTAAGCACCGACCCACCGTGCGCCACGCGCGGGTGCCTTTCCAACCCCGGTCCGGGCCCGCCGGGCCGCCCGCCGCACATCTAGGGGTCACCGGCCCGCCCCGCCTGCTAGGGGCCGCCCTCCGGCGGACGGGGCGGCGGGCCGACCGGGGTAAGGGGGAAGGGGTCGCGGCAGGTGACCGGCCCCACCGGGCGTGGCCTGCGCCGACGGGCGGGCGGTTAGGGGTGCCGGGGGTCTGTTTAGGGGGCGGATCCACTGGCAGCCGCACCGCCCGGCTGGCTTGAATGGGCGCCCGGCGCTACCTGCGCGTTTCCCGAGATCCCCCGATTCCTGCCTGCCCGGCGCACCCTGCGGCGATGCACCGCTTCCCTCCCCGTTTCGATGCACCGTCCCTCACCTTCCGACGAGAGGCTGTCGCGGTACCCATGGCTCTGAACTTCAGCGTGTCGGCGGTCATCAGTGGCGATATTTCGGCCATCTGGCAGACCATCACCGATGTGGCCTCCTGGCCCGAGTGGGACGAGCACTACGTCAAGACCGGCTTCGAGGGGCCCTTCGTGGTCGGCGCCACCGGCTGGAACAAGCCCAAGGGCACCCCCGGCGAGGGCGGCGCCCCGTTCACCGTGGACGCCGTCGAGGTCGAGAAGTCCTTCTCCACCACCACCAAGATGCCCATGGGCAAGATGTGCATCGACAACCGCTTCGAGGTGCTGCCCGACGGCCGGGTGGAGATCACCCGCGACGTGGCCGTGCACGGCGGCTTCGTGCCGTTCTTCCGCGCCTTCTTCCTCAAGTCCACCCGCGAGGAGATGGTCGAGAGCCTGCACTTCCTGGAGGCCGAGGCCAAGCGCCGCCTGGAGGCCGGGGAGGTCGTCAAGTGACCACCGCCCTCGTGCTCGGCGGCGGCCTGGCCGGCCTGACCGCCGCCGTCGCCCTCCTGCCCCACGTCGGTTCCGTCACCGTCGTCGAGGGCGACCAGTACCCGGACGGCCCGCAGGGCCGGCGCGGGGTGCCCCAGGCGCACCACAACCACCTGCTGATGGCGGGCGGCGCCCAGGCGCTGGACGCGCTGCTGCCCGGCACCACCGAGGCGCTGTACCGGGCCGGGGCGCACCACCGGAAGGTCGGCCAGTTCCTGCTGCTCGGCGCCGAGGGCTGGAGCCGGAGCACCGACGGCGACGCCTACACCATCGCCTGCAGCCGGCCCCTGGTCGACCACACCGTGCGCCGCCTCGCACTGGCCGCCGGCACCGTCGAGGTGCTGACCGGCACCAAGGTCACCGGACTCACCGGCACCGCCGCCCGGGTCACCGGCGCGCAGGTGGAGGACGCCGACGGCACCGTCCGCACGCTCACCGCGGACCTGGTCGTCGACGCCACCGGGAGCCGCTCCAAGGCCCCGCAGTGGCTGGCCGACCTCGGCGCCGGCCCGGTCCACGAGGACCGCCTGGACACCGGGCTGGCCTATGTCGGACGCTCCTACCTGGTGCCCGAGGGCTTCGGCGACGACTTCCCCGGGATCCTGGTGCAGACCCGCCCCGGCAACGGCCCGCACGCCGCCGGCGGCGCCCTGATGCCGCAGGAGGACGGCCGCTGGATCGTCGCCCTGATGGGCACCCGCGGCAACCACCCGCCCACCGAGGAGCGGGAGTTCCTCGACTTCGCCCGCGCGATGCGCCACTCCGTCATCGGCGACCTGCTCGCCATGGCCGAGCCGGTCACCCCGATGCGCGCCTCGCGCGGCCTGGCCAACCGGCGGCGCCGCTTCGAGAAGGCGCGGATGCCCGAGGGCTTCCTCGCGCTCGGCGACTCGGTGATGGTCCTCAGCCCCAACTTCGGCACCGGCATGTCGGTCGCCGCGATGGGCGCGCTGGCGCTGCGCACCCAGCTGGAGAAGACCGGGCTCGTCCCCGGCCTGGCCCGCCGGGTGCAGAAGGCCGTCGCCCGGATCGGCGCCGGCCCGTGGCAGATGGCCATCACCAACGACCGCTGGTTCCCCGGCGTCGAGACCAACCTGAAGCTGAGCGGCGGCGAGGGCCAGCGCAAGTTCGGCGTCCGCTTCGCCCGCACCGTCGCCGACAACCCGATGGTGGCGCGCCGGATGCAGGACATCTCGACGCTGGTCGCGCCGATGACCGCGATGATGGCGCCCTCCGTGATGTTCGCGGTGATGCGCGGACCGCAGCGCCCGCCGCTCACCGACGCCCAGGCGCTCGGCCAGTTCCCGCAGTTGGCGCCGGTCCGGCCGGCCGCCGACCCCGCCCGGTAGCGGCACGGCGGCTCCGGCGGCGCGGTCGCCACGACCGACGGCGCCGCCGGAGCCGGCACCGGGCACGCCCGCCCGCCACCGGCCGGGCGACCACCAGGCCCCCCAGGGGCCCTCAGACACACCAGAGTTCGGACGACGGCGGCAGCGCGCCGACACGGGGAGAGAGTCGACGATGAGTGACGAGGCGCAGCTGCTCGCCTACCTGAAGCGCGCCACCACCGACCTGCGCGAGACGCGCCGCCGGCTGGCCGAGGCCGAGGCCGCCCGGGCGGCCGCCGAGGAGCCGGTCGCGATCGTGGCGATGGGCTGCCGCTACCCCGGCGGCGTCGACTCCCCCGAGGCACTGTGGCGGCTGGTCGCCGACGGCGTCGACGCCATCACCCCGTTCCCCACCGACCGCGGCTGGGCCACCGAGGCGCTGTACGACCCGGAGCCCGGCCGGCCGGGCCGCTCCTACACCCGGCACGGCGGGTTCCTGCACGACGCCGGGCTGTTCGACCCCGGCTTCTTCGGGATCAGCCCGGCGGAGGCCCAGCTGATGGACCCCCAGCAGCGGCTGCTGCTGGAGATCTCCTGGGAGGCCTTCGAGCGCGCCGGGATCGACCCCACGGCGCTGCGCGGCTCCGCCACCGGGGTGTTCGCCGGGGTGATGTACCACGACTACGGGCTCGGCGTGGACGCCGGTTCCACCAGCGGCGGCAGCCTGGTCAGCGGCCGGGTCTCCTACACCCTGGGCCTGGAGGGGCCGGCCGTCAGCGTCGACACCGCCTGCTCCTCCTCCCTGGTCGCCCTGCACCTGGCCGCCCGTTCGCTGCGCGCCGGGGAGTGCGACCTCGCGCTGGCCGGCGGGGTCGCGGTGATGGCCGGGCCCGACATGTTCGTCTACTTCAGCGGGCAGCGCGGCCTGGCCGCCGACGGCCGCTGCAAGTCGTACGCGGCCGCCACCGACGGGACGGGCTGCGCCGAGGGCGCGGGCGTCCTGCTGCTGGAGCGGCTCTCCGACGCCCGCCGCAACGGCCACCCGGTGCTCGCCGTGATCGCCGGCAGCGCCGTCAACCAGGACGGGTCCTCCAGCGGCTTCACCGCCCCCAACGGCCCCGCCCAGCAGCGGGTCATCCGGCAGGCGCTGGCCGACGCCGGGCTGGCACCGGCCGACGTGGACGCGGTGGAGGGCCACGGCACCGGCACCACGCTCGGCGACCCGATCGAGGTCCAGGCGCTCTTCGCCACGTACGGCCGGGGCCGCGCGGACGGGGCCGCGCCGCTGCAGCTGGGTTCGATCAAGTCCAACATCAGCCACACCCAGGCCGCCGCCGGGGCCGCGGGCCTGATCAAGATGGTCATGGCGATGCGGCACGGCGTGCTGCCGCGCACCCTGCACGTCGACGCGCCGACGCCGCACGCGGACTGGGCGGAGGGCGGCGTCGAGCTGCTGACCGAGGCCCGGCCGTGGCCGCGGACCGGCCGGCCGCGCCGCTGCGGCGTCTCCTCCTTCGGGCTGTCGGGCACCAACGCGCACGTGCTGCTGGAGCAGGCCCCGGTGGACGCGGAGGCCGCCGCCGGGACCGCCGGCCCCGACGGCACCGACACCGACGGGCCCGTGGTGCCGCTGCCGGTCTCCGCCCGCACCCGTGCCGCGCTGCCCGGCCAGGCCGCCGCGCTGGCCTCCGCGCTGCGCGCCCAGCCGGACCGGCGCCCGGTCGACTTCGGCGCGGCCCTCGCCACCGGCCGGGCCCGGTTCGAGCACCGCGCGGTGGTGCTCGGCACCGACCGGGACGAGCTGCTCACCGCCCTCGACCTGCTCGCCGCGGCCGCCCCCGGCGCCGCGCTCCCGGGCACCGCCCGGGCCTCCCTGGCCGGCCCCGGCCAGGCCCGGCCCGGCGGCGCGACCGCCTTCCTGCTGCCCGGCCAGGGCACCCAGCGGCTCGGCGCGGGCCGCGAGCTGTACACCGCCCACCCGGCGTTCGCCCGGGCCTTCGACGAGGTCTGCGGGGAGCTCGACCGGCACCTCGACCGACCGCTGCGCGAGGTGCTGTGGGGCGAGGACGCCGAACTCCTCGACCGGACGGTGTACGCCCAGGCCGCGCTGTTCGCGATCGGCGTCGCCCTCGCCCGCCTCCTGGAGTCCTGGGGCGTGCGGCCGGACCGGCTGGCCGGCCACTCGATCGGCGAGCTGACCGCCGCGCACCTGGCCGGCATCTGGTCGCTGCCCGACGCCGCCCGGCTGGTCGCCGCGCGCGGCCGGCTGATGCAGGCGCTGCCGGCCGGCGGCGCGATGGCCGCCGTCGAGATCACCGAGGCCGAGGTCGTCCCGCTGCTCACCGCGGGCATGGACATCGCCGCCGTCAACGGCCCGCGCTCGGTGGTGGTCTCGGGCGAGGCCCGGGCCGTCGAGGCGCTCGCCGACCGGCTCTCCGCCGAAGGCCGGCGGACCACCCGGCTGCGGGTCTCGCACGCCTTCCACTCCGCCCTGATGGAGCCGATGCTCGACGAGTTCGCCGCCGTGGCACAGGAGTTGGACTACCGCGCGCCGACCGTCCCGCTGGTCTCCAACCTGACCGGGGACGCGGCCGGGGCCGCCGGGATGCTCACCCCCGGCTACTGGGTCCGCCAGGTACGCGGTGCGGTCCGGTTCGCCGACTGCGTGCGGGCGCTGCTCGACGACGGCGCCACCCGCTTCCTGGAGCTGGGCCCCGGCGACACGCTCAGCTCGCTCGGTGACACGGTGCTGGACGCGGCCCCCGACGCCGGGCCGGGCAGTACCACCGCGCCGGGCACCGCCGCCGGCGCCGCGTTCGTACCGCTGCTGCGCAAGGGCGTCACGGAGGAACGCGGCCTGCTCGCCGCCCTCGGCCGGGCCCACGTCGACGGACTCGCCGTCGACTGGGCGGCCTTCTTCGCCGGCCGCGCCACCGCGCCGGTCGAGCTGCCGACCTACCGGTTCGAGCACCGCCGCTACTGGCTGGAGCACCGACCGGGCAGCGGCGACGTGACCGCCGCCGGCCTCACCGCCGCCCGCCACCCGCTGCTGGGCGCCGCCGTCGAGGAGCCGGACGGCGACCTCACCGTGCTGGCCGGCCGGCTCTCCCCCGGCACCCAGCCCTGGCTCGCCGACCACCGGCTGCTGGACGCCGCGGTGGTGCCCGCGAGCCTGCTCGCCGAGCTGGCCCTCGCCGCCGCCGCGCACCTCGGCCACAGCGGCCCGGTCGACCTCGCCGTGGAGTCCCTCCCCGCGCTGCCGGAGGGCGGCGCGCAGCTGCGGGTCACCGTCGCCCCCGGGCAGGAGCCGGGGCAGCGGACCGTCCGGGTGCACGCCCGCCCGGAGGGCACCGACCAGCCGTGGACCCGGCACGCCACCGGCGCCCTCGGGGCCGCCCGGCACGACGGCGAGCGGGCGCCCGCCCCGGCGGTGGCCGCCGAGTGGCCGCCGCGCGGCGCCCGGCCCGTCGACGTCGACGAGGCGTACGAGCGGCTGGCCGCCGCCGGGCAGGAGTACGGCCCGGCGTTCCGGGCCCTGCAGTCCGGCTGGCGCCGGGGCGACGAGCTGTTCGCCGAACTCGCCCTGCCCTCCGGCGTCACCGACCCGGGCCACCTGGTGCACCCCGTCCTGCTGGACGCCGCGGCCCACCTGCCCCACCTGCTGCGCGAGGACGCCGACCGGGCCCACACCACCGTCGCGTGGAGCGGCCTGACCGCGCACCGCGCGTCGGACGGCCCCCTGCGGGCCGGCCTCGCCCCGGCCGGGCCCGGCCGGCTCGCCCTGCACCTCGCCGACGCCGACGGCGAGCCCGTGCTCGACGCCGTCCTCACCACCCGTCCGCTGGACGCGGCCGACCTCGCCGCCGCCCGCTCCACCGGCACCCTGCTGCGCCTCGGCTGGGCGCCCGTGGCCGCCGGCGCGTCCGGGCACACCGCCGACGAGGGCGGCCACGCCCACGGGTGGGCCGTACTCGGCACCGACCCGTACGCGACGACCGCGCCCGACGGCTCCCCGGCCGCCGTGCACCGCGACCTCGACGCGCTCGACGCCGCCGCGGGTGACGGCCCGGCCCGGCCCGCACTCGTGCTCCACCCCGCGGCCGTCCCCGCCACGGCTGTTTCCGCGCCCGCCGACGGGACCGACCGGGGGCCCGCCGCCCGCACCCTCGCGCTGCTGCGCCGCTGGGCGGCCGACGAGCGCTGGTCCGCGAGCCGGCTCGTCGTGGTCACCGAGGGCGCCGTGGCCACCCCCGACCGGCCCGCCGATCCCGCGCAGGCGGCCGTCCTCGGCCTGGTGCGCGCCGCGCGGGCCGAGCACCCCGGCCGGTTCGCCGTCGTCGACCTGGACGGCGGCGAGGAGTCCCGCGCGGCCCTCGGCGCCGCACTGCGCTCCGGTCACGCCGAACTGACGATCCGTCAGGGCATCCCGTACGCCCCCGCCGCGGACACCGTCGCCGCCCGCCCGTCCGCCGAGCGGCCCTTCGCCACCGGCACGGTCCTGCTCACCGGCGCCGACCTGCCGGCCGGCGCCGCGCTCGCCCGGCACCTGGTCCGCACCCACGGAGCCCGCCACCTGCTCCTGGCCGGGACCGGGCACCCGGCCGGAGGCACGGCCGAGAACGCGACCGGGCTCGGCGAGCTGGCGGCGGAGCTGCGGGCGCTCGGCGCCGAGCGGGCCGCCACCGCCGCGGTGGACCTCGCCGACCGGACGGCCCTCGCCGCCCTGCTCGCCGGCGTCCCCGCCGAGCACCCGCTCACCGCCGTCGTCCACGTCGCCGACCCCGGCGGCGGCGCCCTGCTCGACGCGCTCGACGAACCGCGCTTCGCCGCCGTCTGGCACCACCGCGCCGCCGGCGCCCGACTCCTGGACGAGGCCACCCGCGCCGTCCCCGGCCCGTTCGTCCTGGTCGGCGGCGCGACCGCCGCCCTGCACGGCCTCGGCCGGGCCGCCGAGGCCGCCGCCGACGCCCACCTCGACGCGCTGGCCGCCGAGCGCCGCGCCGCCGGGGCACCCGCCCTCGCCCTGGCCCTCGGCCCGTGGGACGCCGGCCGCCCGGCCAACGAGGCGCAGCACGCCCGGATGGCACGGTTCGGCACGCCCGTCCTCACCGACCGGGAGGCGCTCGCCCTGTTCGACGCCGCGCTGGGCACCGGCGAGCCCGCCCTCGCCGCCCTGCACCTCGACCGCGCCGCGCTGCGCGCCCGGGCCGGCGAACCGGTCGGCCCGCTCGCCGGCCTCCTCGGCACCCAGGGCACTGCGGCCGCCGCCGACGCCGAGGGCGCCCGGCTGGTGCGCCGGCTGCTGAAGCTGCCGGCGGCCGAGCGGGAGGGCGCTCTGCTGGCACTGGTCCGCCGGCACGTCGCCGACGTGCTCGGCCTCGCCGCGCCGGAGGCGGTCGAGCCCGACCGCGCCTTCCAGGAGCTGGGCTTCGACTCGCTCGCCGCGGTCGAACTGCGCCGCCGCCTGGAGGCCGCGACCGGCCTGCGACTGCCGGCCACCCTGGTCTTCGACCACCCGAACGCGCTCGCCACCGCCGGGCTGCTGGCGGTCTCGATCACCCCGGTCGAGGCCGACCCGGCCGCGCTCCTGCTGGACGACATCGACCGGCTGGAGGCGGCGCTGCACGCCCTGGGGGATGCCGACGCGGCCCACCCCCGGATCGCCGCCCGGCTGGACGCGCTCGCCCGCCGCTGGCACGACGCCGGCGGACCGGCCGCCGACGGCGCCGACGCGGTGCGCGACACCGAGTTCGCCAGCGACGACGAACTCTTCGACATTCTCGACGGCGAACTGGGAGCGCTCTGATGGCGCACCGGTGGGCGGACCGGGGCCCCGCCGCGGGCGGCCCCGCGATCGGCGAATCCCGAATGACGACGGCTCGAACGGCAACGGCTCGATGGACAACGGCTCGAACGGCAACGGCTCGAACGGCAACGGTGCGATGAGGAACGGTGCGATGGGGAACGACGACAAGCTCCGCGACTACCTCAAGCGCGCGACCACCGAGCTCCAGCAGGCGAACCGCCGGCTGCGCGAGCTGGAGGCACGCGCCCACGAGCCGATCGCGATCGTCGCGATGAGCTGCCGCTACCCCGGCGGCGCCAACTCCCCCGAGGACCTCTGGCAGTTGGTCGCCGACGGGCGCGACGCCGTCTCGCCCTTCCCGGAGAACCGCGGCTGGGACACCGAGGGCCTCTACGACCCGCGCCCGGGCACCCCCGACCGGACGTACGTCCGCGAGGGCGGATTCCTGCACGACGCGGGCGAGTTCGACGCCGACCTGTTCAAGATCAGCCCGCGCGAGGCACGCGACACCGACCCCCAGCAGCGGATCCTCCTGGAGCTCTCCTGGGAGCTGCTGGAGCGCGGGGGCATCGACCCGGCCTCGCTGCGCGGCAGCCGCACCGGCGTCTTCGCCGGGGTCGTCTACCACGACTACGCCGAGGGCTCCGGCACCGGCGGCCTGGCCAGCGTGGCCAGCGGCCGGATCTCCTACACCCTCGGCCTGGAGGGCCCGGCCGTCACCGTCGACACCGCCTGCTCCTCCTCGCTGGTCGCCGTGCACCTCGCGGCCCAGGCCCTGCGCTCCGGCGAGTGCACCCTCGCCCTGGCCGGCGGCGTCACCGTGATGGCCACGCCCAGCTCCTTCGTCGGCTTCAGCCAGGACCGCGGTCTCGCCCCCGACGGCCGCTGCCGCTCCTTCGCCGCCGCCGCCAACGGCACCGCCTGGGCCGAGGGCGCCGGCCTGCTCCTGCTGGAGCGGCTCTCCGACGCCCGCCGCAACGGCCACCCCGTGCTCGCCGTCGTCCGCGGCTCCGCCGTAAACCAGGACGGCGCCTCCAACGGCCTCACCGCCCCCAACGGCCCCTCCCAGCAGCGCGTCATCCGCCAGGCCCTGGCCAACGCCCAGGTCTCCGCCGACCAGGTCGACCTGGTCGAGGCGCACGGCACCGGCACCACGCTCGGCGACCCGATCGAGGCCCAGGCGATCCTCGCCACCTACGGCCGGCAGCGCGGGGCGAACGGCGAGCCGCTGCGGCTCGGCTCCATCAAGTCCAACCTGGGCCACGCCCAGGCGGCGGCCGGCGTCGGCGGCATCATCAAGGTCGTCGAGGCGATGCGCCACAGCCTGATGCCGCGCACCCTGCACGTCGACGCGCCGAGCCCCGAGGTGGACTGGTCGGCGGGCAAGGTCGAACTGCTGACCGAGGCCCGGGACTGGCCGCGCGGCGACCACCCGCGCCGGGCCGGCGTCTCCTCCTTCGGCCTCAGCGGCACCAACAGCCACATCGTGATCGAGGAGGCCCCGGAGGCCCCCGCCGACACCGCGCCCGCCGACGAGGCCGCCGCCACCGAGGCCGCTCCGGGCGTCGTCCCCGTCCCGCTCAGCGGCGGCGGCGGCGCCGCGCTGCGCGCCCAGGCCGCCCGGCTGCACGAGCACCTGACCGCCCGCCCGGACGAGCGGCTGCTGGACGTCGCGTACTCGCTGGCCACCACCCGCGCCGGGCTGGAGCACCGGGCGGTCGTCGCGACCGCCGGGCGCACGGAGCTGCTCACCGCGCTCCAGCGGATCTCCGAGGGCGACCTCGCCCCCGGCGCGGCGCTCGGCGTGGCCCGCGCGGGCGCGATCACCGGCTTCCTGTTCACCGGCCAGGGCGCCCAACGCCTGGGTATGGGCCGGGAGTTGCACGAGGCCCACCCCGTGTTCGCGGCACGTTTCGACGAGGTCTGCGCGGAGCTGGACCGGTGGTTGGAGCGGCCGCTGCGCGAGGTGGTCTGGGGCGAGGACGGTGACCTCCTCGACCGGACCGCGTACACCCAGACCGCGCTGTTCGCCGTCGAGGTCGCGCTCTTCGCGCTCCTGCAGTCGTGGGGCGTCCAGCCGCAGTACCTCGCCGGGCACTCCATCGGCGAACTCGCCGCCGCCCACGTCGCGGGCGTCTGGACCCTGCCGGACGCCGCCCGACTCGTCGCCGCACGCGGCAAGCTGATGCAGGCCCTGCCGGGCGGCGGCGCCATGACCGCCATCGAGGCCACCGAGGACGAGGTCACCCCGCACCTGACCGAGGGCGTCGACATCGCCGCCCTCAACGGGCCGCGTTCCATAGTGATTTCGGGCGAGACCGCCGCCGTGGAGGCGCTCGCCGAGCGCTTCGCCACCCAGGGCCGCCGCACCTCCAGGCTCCGCGTCTCCCACGCCTTCCACAGCGCCCTCATGGAGCCCATGCTCGCCGAGTTCGCCGCCGTGGCAGGGGAGTTGACCTACCACGAGCCGACCGTCGCGATCGTCTCCGGTCTGACCGGCGGGCCGGGGGCGGACCTCACCGACCCGCGGTACTGGGTCCGGCACGCCCGCGAGGCAGTCCGTTTCGCCGACTGCGTCCGCGCGCTGGCCGACAAGGGCGTCACCACCCTGATCGAGGTCGGCCCCGACGCCGTGCTCACCACCATGGGCGCCGACTGCGTCCCCGACGGCAGCGACCTGCTGCTCGTGCCCGCCCAGCGGCGCGGCCGCGAGGAGGCGGCCGAGCTGGTCCGCGCCGTCGCCGCCGCGCACGCCCGGGGCACCGCGGTGGACTGGGCCGCGTACTTCGCCGGATCCGGTGCACGGCGCGTCGAGCTGCCGACCTACCCGTTCCAGCGCCGCCACTACTGGGCTGCCCCGACCACCGCGGCCACCGGCGCGCCCGCTCCGGTCGGCGGCACGGCCCCGGGGAGCGCCTGGTGGGAGGCGCTGGAGTCCACCGATCCGGCCCGGCTGGCCGACCGCCTCGGCGTCGGTCCGCAGGCCCTGGCCGAGGTGCTCCCCGCGGTCTCCGCCTGGCGCCGGGAGTTCGAGGCGGAGACCGAGCTCGCGTCCTGGCACTACCGGACCGTCTGGCGCCCCGCCCCGGCCGCCGAGGCGGCGCCGTCCGGGCCGGCCGGCAGCTGGCTGCTCGCCGTCCCCGCCGGGTCCGAGGCCGGTACGGACGTCGTGGCGGCCGTCACGGCCGCGCTCACGGCCGGCGGCGCCGACGTCCGGACCGTCACCGTCGCCCCCGACACCGCCGTTCCCGCTCTCGCCGACGAGCTGCGCGCGGTCGCCGAACGCCCGGCCGGCGTGCTCTCCCTGCTCTCCCTGGACGAGCGGGAGCACGCCGGACACGCCCCGCTCACGCGCGGCTTCGCGGCCACCGTCACCCTGGTCCAGGCACTCGACGAGGCCGGGGCGACCGCCCCGCTCTGGTGCGCCACCCGCGGTGCCGTCGCCGTCCGGCAGGCCGAGGAGGCGACCGGACCGGCCCAGGCCGCCGTCTGGGGCCTCGGCGTGAGCCGCTCGCTCGACCGCCCCGACACCTGGGGCGGCCTGGTCGACCTGCCCGCCGTCGTCGACGCCCGGGCCGCCGAGGCGCTCCGCGCGGCACTCGCCCGGACCGACGGCGAGGACCAGCTGGCGGTCCGCCCCGACGGCACCTTCGTCCGCCGGCTCGTCCGCGCCGCGGCCACCACGGCCACCGGGACCGGCGCGGAGCCGTGGTCGCCGCCCGCCGGCGGCACCGTGATCGTCACCGGCGGCACCGGCGGGCTCGGCGCGCACGTCGCGCGCTGGCTGGCCCGCCGCGGCGCCACCGACCTGCTGCTGACCAGCCGGCGCGGCGCCGACGCCCCCGGCGTCGCCGAGTTGACCGCCGAACTGGCCGCCCTCGGAACGGCCGTGACCGTCGCCGCCTGCGACGTCGCCGACCGGGACGAGCTTCGCCGGGTCCTCACGACTGTCCCGGCCGACCGCCCGCTCACCGTCCTGCACGCCGCGGGCGCCGCCCAGCGCGTGGCCACCGTGTCCGAGCTGCCCCTGGCGGAGTTCGCGGACGTCGCCCGCGCCAAGGTGGCCGGGGCCCGGCACCTGGCCGAGCTGCTCACCGGCCGCCCCGCCACCACCCTGGTGCACTTCGGCTCCGGCTCCGCCGTCTGGGGCAGCGCCGGCCAGGCCGCGTACGGCGCCGCCAACGCCGAGCTCGACGCGCTCGCCCGGCAGGGCCGGGCCGCCGGACTCGCCGTCACCACGGTCGCCTGGGGCTCCTGGGACGCCGGCATGGTGGACGCCGAGCTCGCCGCCCTGCTGCGCCGGATCGGCGCGCCCGCCATGGCCCCCGAGCGTGCCGTGCGCGCCCTCGGCCAGGTCCTGGCCGACCCGGAACAGGGCGTCGTCGTCGCCGACTTCGACTGGTCCCGGTTCGCCCCGACCTACACCGCGGCCCGCCCCCGACCCCTGCTCGACGAGCTGGACGAGGTCCGGGCCGCCCTCACCGGGGACGCCTCCCCGGACGACGCGGCGACCGCCGCGCCCGCCTTCGCGGCGAAACTCGCCGCGCTCTCCGAAACCGACCGGCGGACGGCCGTCCTCGGCCTGGTCCGCGAGCACGTCGGCGCCGTCCTCGGCTACGCCGACCCGGACGACATCGACGCCGGCCGGGCCTTCACCGACCTCGGCTTCGACTCCGTCGCCGCCGTCGACCTGAGGACCCGGCTCGGCGACGCCACCGGCCGGCGACTGCCCAGCACGATGATCTTCGACTACGCCACGCCGACCGCCCTCACCGGCTACCTGCTCGCCGAACTCGCACCGCAGGCCCCGACCGGGCCACTGCCCGCCGGGGAGGAACTCGACCGGCTGGAGGCCGCGATCGCGCTCCTCTCCCCCGCCGAGATCGAACGCGACCAGATCGCCGTCCGCGTCCAGGCGCTCGCGACCCGGCTCAACCAGCCGCCCGCCGGCGAGCCCGGCCAGGACGTGGCCGACCGCCTGGAGACCGCCTCCGCCGACGACGTGTTCGCCTTCATCGACCAGGAGCTCGGCCTGTCCTGATCACGGCCCCCCGGCGAGCGGCCCCACCGGCCGCCGCCCCGCACCGCCCCCGGACCCGCCCGACCCGCCGGCCCGGGGGCAAGCCCCCGAACTTCGCGCGACCGGCCCGCCCCACGCGGCGGACCATCAGCCCTGCACAAAGAGACCCGGTGTGACTGAGATGGCAAACGCAAACGACGAGAAGCTCCTCGACTACCTGAAGCGCGTCACCGCGGACCTGCACCAGACCCGCCAGCGGTTGCAGGACGTGGAGAGCCAGGAGTCCGAGCCGATCGCCATCGTCGGCATGGCCTGCCGCTACCCGGGCGGCGTCACCTCCCCCGAGGAGCTGTGGCAGCTGGTCGCCGACGGCACCGACGCGGTCTCCCGGTTCCCGACCGACCGCGGCTGGGACCTGGAGGCGCTGCGCGGCGGCGCCACGGGCACCGGCGAGGGCGGCCCGGAGGCGCAGAGCGGCACCAGCTACGTCGACGAGGGCGGCTTCGTCCACGACGCCGCCGACTTCGACGCCGGCTTCTTCGGCATCAGCCCGCGCGAGGCGACGGCCACCGACCCGCAGCAGCGGATGATGCTGGAAGCCTGCTGGGAGGCGTTCGAGCGGGCCGGCATCGACCCGACCACCGCCCGCGGCCGGCGGGTCGGCGTCTTCGCCGGCTCCGGCCTCCAGGACTACGGCTACCTGCTCGACAGCGTCCCCGAGCTCGCCGAGTCCTTCCTGACCACCGCCAGCTCGGCCGCCGTCATCTCCGGCCGCGTCTCCTACACCCTGGGCCTGGAGGGCCCGGCCGTCACCGTCGACACCGCCTGCTCCTCCTCGCTGGTCGCCCTGCACCTGGCCGTCCAGTCGCTGCGCCGCCGCGAGAGCACGCTCGCCCTCGCCGGCGGTGTCATGCTGATGGCCACCCCGGCGCCGTTCATCGCCTTCAGCAAGCAGCAGGGCCTCGCCCCCGACGGCCGCTGCAAGGCGTTCTCGGAGGACGCCGACGGCACCGGCTGGTCCGAGGGCGTGGGCATCCTGCTGCTGGAGCGGCTCTCCGACGCCCGCCGCAACGGCCACCCCGTGCTCGCCGTCGTCCGCGGCTCCGCCGTCAACCAGGACGGCGCCTCCAACGGCCTCACCGCCCCCAACGGCCCCGCCCAGCAGCGCGTCATCCGCCAGGCCCTGGCCGACGCCCGCCTCACGCCCGACCAGGTCGACGCCGTGGAGGCGCACGGCACCGGCACCACGCTCGGCGACCCGATCGAGGCCCAGGCGCTCCTCGCCACCTACGGCCAGCAGCGCGGCGCGAACGGCGAACCGCTCTGGCTCGGCTCCATCAAGTCCAACATCGGCCACGCCCAGGCGGCGGCCGGCGTCGGCGGCATCATCAAGATGGTCATGGCGATGCGGCACGGCGTCCTGCCGCGCACGCTCCACGCCGAGCGGCCGTCCAGCCACATCGACTGGTCGGCGGGCGCGGTCGAGCTGCTGACCGAGGCCCGGGACTGGCCGCGCGGCGAGCAGCCGCGCCGGGCCGGAGTGTCCTCGTTCGGGGTCAGCGGGACGAACGCCCACATCATCCTGGAGGAGGCGGACGCGGCTCCGGTCGCGGAGGGCACCGAGGCTCCGGTCGCCGACGCGGGTGCGGCCGCGGATTCCGATGCCGGTTCTCGTGCGGGTGTGCTGCCCGTGGTGCTGTCGGCGAAGACCGCGCCCGCCCTGCGGGAGCAGGCCGCCCGCCTGCACGCCCACCTGACCGCGCACCCCGAGGTGCGGGTGCCGGACGTCGCGCACGCCCTGGTCACCGCCCGCGCGAGCTTCGAGCACCGGGCGGTCGTCGCGGCCGCCGGACGCGAGGAACTGCTCACCGCGCTCGACCGCATCGCCGACGGCACCGAACCGCTCACCGGACCGGCCCGCTCCGGCGGGACCACCGGCTTCCTGTTCACCGGCCAGGGCGCCCAACGCCTCGGCATGGGACAGGAGTTGTACAACACCCACCCCGTGTTCGCCGCCCGCTTCGACCAGGTCTGCACCGAACTCGACCGGTGGCTCGACCGACCCCTGCGCGAGGTCGTCTGGGGCGAGGACAGCGACCTTCTCAACCAGACCGCCTACACCCAGACCGCCCTGTTCGCCGTCGAGGTCGCGCTCTTCGCCCTCCTGCAGTCGTGGGGCGTTCAGCCGCAGTACCTCGCCGGGCACTCCATCGGCGAGCTCGCCGCCGCGCACGTCGCGGGCGTCTGGACGCTCGCCGACGCCGCCCGACTCGTCGCCGCACGCGGCAAGCTGATGCAGGCCCTGCCCACCGGCGGTGCGATGATCGCCGTCGAGGCCACCGAGGACGAGATCTCCCCGCACCTGACCGACGGCGTCGACATCGCCGCCCTCAACGGCCCCCGCTCCGTGGTCATCTCGGGCGAAGCGACCGCTGTCGAGGCGCTCGCTGAGCGCTTCGCCGCCCAGGGCCGCCGCACCTCCAAGCTCCGCGTCTCCCACGCCTTCCACTCCGTGCTCATGGAGCCCATGCTCGCCGAGTACGCCACCGTGGCACGGGAGTTGGCCTATAACGAGCCCACCATCCCGCTCGTTTCGACGGTCACCGGCACCCTCGCCACCACCGAACTCACCGACCCGCAGTACTGGGTCGACCAGGTCCGCGCCGCCGTCCGCTTCACCGACGCCGTCCGCACCCTTGCCGACCACGGCGTCACCACCCTGCTGGAGATCGGCCCCGACGCCGTCCTCACCGCCATGGCCCAGCAGACGACCGAAGACACCACCGCCATCCCCACCCAGCGCCGCGACCGCGACGAGACCCGAACCCTCCTCGCAGCCCTGGGCTCGCTCCACACCACCGGTGTGACCATCGACTGGACCACCGCCTTCACCGGCCTCAACACCCAGCACACCGACCTGCCCACCTACCCCTTCCAGCACGAGCGGTACTGGGTGAAGTCCCGTCCCGCCGCCGGTGACGTCCGCGCCGCCGGCCTCGACACCGCCGACCACCCGCTGCTCGGCGCGGCCGTCGTGCTCGCCGACTCCGACGGTGTCGTCCTCACCGGCCGCCTCTCCGTCGACGCCCAGCCCTGGCTCGCCCACCACCGGGTGGGCGACACGGTGCTCTTCCCGGGCACCGGCTTCGTCGAGCTGGCCCTGCGCGCCGGGCAGCAGGTCCGCGCCGAGGCGCTGGCCGAACTGACCCTGCACGCCCCGCTGGTCCTCCCGGAGCGCGGCGCGGTCGCCGTCCAGGTCGTCGTGGGCCCGGCCGACCGCACCGGCGCCCGGACCATCAGCGTCCACTCGCGCCTGCAGAGCTCCTCGGTCGGCGCACCCTGGACCAGGCACGCCACCGGCGTGCTGGCCCCCGGCGCCTGTCGCGCCGGCACCGAACTCACCGCGTGGCCGCCGGCCGGCGCCCAGCCGGTGGACGCCGACGGCCTGTACGAGGACTTCGCCCGGGTCGGCCTGGGATACGGACCGGTCTTCCAGGGGCTCAAGGCCGCCTGGCGGCGCGGCGGCGAGCTGTTCGCCGAGCTCGCCCTGCCGGAGTCCGCGCACGCCGACGCGGCCCGGTTCGGTGTCCACCCTGCCCTGCTCGACGCCGCGATGCACCCGGCCTTCTTCGCCGAGCTGACGGGCGAGCAGGCCATGGTGCCGTTCACCTGGTCCGACGTCACGCTGCACGCCGTCGGCGCGGCCGTCGCCCGGGTCCGGCTCACCGCTTCGGCCGGCGGGAGCCTGACCCTCGACCTCGCGGACGCCACCGGCCGGCCGGTGGCGTCGGTCGGCTCGGTCGCGCTGCGGCCGATCTCGGCCGAGCAGGTCTCGGCGGCCCGCGCACTGGTCCACGACTCCCTGTTCACGTTGCGCTGGCATCAGGCCGCCGTTCCGACGGCTCCGCCCGCCGCCGCGTGGGCCCGCTGGGAGGACGCGGCCGGCTCCGACACGCCGCCCGCCGTCCTGGTGCTGGAGGTGGACGGCGGAAGCGACGCCGCCGCCGTCCACACCGCGACCGGACGGACCCTGACGATCCTTCAGGAGTGGCTGTCCGACGCCAGGTTCGCCGACTCCCGGCTGCTCGTCGTGACCCGCGGCGCCGTCGCCCTGCCCGGCGCCGACGACGCCACCCGCATCGACCTGGCACAGGCCGCCCTGCGCGGTCTCGTCCGGGCCGCGCAGTCCGAGAACCCCGGCCGCATCGTCCAGCTGGACCTCGACGCGGCCGCCACCGCCGACGCCACCACCGACTTCCTGGTCGCCGCCTCGCTCGCCACCGAGGAGTCGGAACTCGCCCACCGTGACGGCGAGTTCTGGACCCCCCGGCTCACCCGGGCGACCGTGGCCGGAACCACCGGCGACGACGCCCCGGGCAAGGCCCGTCCCGCCTCCGCCTTCGGCGCCGAGGGCGCCGTGCTGATCACCGGCGGCACCGGCGGGCTGGGTGCCCTGCTCGCCCGCCACCTGGTCACCGAGCACGGTGTCCGCCGGCTCGTCCTCACCAGCCGCCGCGGCCCCGAGGCCCCCGGCGCCACCGAGCTCGCCGCCGAACTCACCGCACTGGGCGCCGAGGTGGACGTCGAGGCCTGCGACGTCGCCGACCGGGCCGCCCTCGCCGACTTGCTCACCGGCCTCACCGCGCGCGGCACCGAGCTGCGCGGCGTCGTGCACGCCGCCGGTGTGCTCGGTGACGGCGTGATCGCCTCACTCACCCCCGAGAGCCTCTCCCAGGTGCTCTCCGCCAAGGTCGACTCCGCGCTGCACCTGCACGAGCTGACCAGCGACCTGGACCTGTCCGCCTTCGTCCTCTTCTCCTCGGTCGCCGGCACCCTCGGCGCCCCCGGCCAGGGCAACTACGCCGCCGCCAACGTCTTCCTGGACGCCCTCGCCGCCCACCGCCGCGCCCACGGCCTGGCCGCCCAGTCGCTCGCCTGGGGCCTGTGGGCCCGCGCCAGCGCCATGACCGGCACGCTGACCGGTGTCGACCGGACCCGGATGTCCCAGGGCGGCGTCATTCCGCTCGCCGACGACGAGGGCCTGTCGCTGTTCGACACCGCGCCCGGTGTCGACGCCGCCGTCGTCGTCCCGGCCAGGCTCGACTTCCCCTCCCTGCGCGCCCAGGGCGACGCCCTGCCCGAGCTGCTGCGCGACCTCGTCCCGGCCGCCCCGCGCCGCAGCAGCGACGCCGCGTCCGACGAGACCAGCGGCCTGCGCCGGCAGCTGTCCGCGCTCCCGGAGGAGGAGTGGGAGACCGCCCTCCTCGAACTCGTCCGCACCCGCACGGCCGCCGTCCTCGGCCACGCCACCGCCGACTCGATCGACCCCGAGCGGGCGTTCCAGGAGTTCGGCTTCGACTCGCTGACCGCCGTCGAGTTCCGCAACGCGATGAACGACGCCACCGGCCTGCGGCTCCCCACCAGCCTGGTCTTCGACTACCCGAGCCCGGTCGCGCTCGCCCGCCACCTGCTCACCGAGGTCGCCGACGCGGCCGGTGCCGAGGCGGGCGCGGTGTCGGTGGGTGTGGTCGGGGCCGTCGATGACGACCCGATCGCGATCATCGGCATGGCCTGCCGCTACCCCGGCGACATCACCACCCCCGAACAGCTCTGGCAGCTCGTCGCCGACGGCCGCGACGCCACCACCGACTTCCCCGTCAACCGCGGCTGGGACACCGAACGCCTCTACGACCCCACCCCCGGCACCGAAGGACACACCTACACCCGCCGCGGCGGCTTCCTCCA
>NZ_JBSFWR010000030.1:0-81646 GCF_053594915.1 Kitasatospora sp. NPDC002543
CGAAGACGTAGCACATCGCGGCGGTGCCGCCCTCGGTGGCGAAAAGCTCGGGCTGCCGCGGCGACGGGGGCCGCCCGGGGCGGTCGCGGCCCGGCCGCGCGGCCGGGCTCTTCCCGGTGGACTCGGGTGCGGGGCTGGGGCTGGGATCGCTCTGGGAGTTCGCGGAAGCGGCTGGCACAAGGACAAGACTGCCTCACGTGAGTGACTGCTCGTGCACACCCCCCGGCGGAGCGGCGCGGTGGCAAGAGTCACACCCCGCGCCCCAGCCACTACGGTGGGGGCGTGACCGAAGCCGCCGACCGCCCCCGCTCCGACCTGCGCCGCACCGCCGAGCGCTACCGATCCGTCCCGGCCGAGGGCGTCGAGACCAGGCACGCGTTCTCCTTCTCCGGCCACTACGACCCGAAGAACACCCACTTCGGCGCGCTGCTCGCGTGCAACGAGGAACTCCTCGCCCCCGGCGCCGGGTTCGAGGAGCACAAGCACCGGGACACCGAGATCCTCACCTGGGTGCTGGAGGGCGCGCTGGCCCACCGGGACTCGCACGGCCACAGCGGGGTGGTCCGCCCCGGGATGGTCCAGCACCTCAGCGCCGGCTCCGGCGTCACCCACACCGAGCGCAACGTCGGCGGCGCCACCGGTCCGGTCCGCTTCGTCCAGATGTGGCTCCAGCCGGACGAGTTCGACGCGCCCCCCGCGTACGGCCTGCGCAAGGTGGAACCGGCGGACGGCGGGTTGACGCTGCTCGCCTCCGGGCTGGCGCGCGACGCCGGGACGGACGCCCTGCGGCTGCGCCGCGGCGACGCCGCCCTCTGGCTGGCCACCGCCGGGCCGTGGCAGCCGTTGCCGCAGCTGCCCGAGGCGCCTTGGCGGTACGCGCACCTGACGGCCGGCTCGCTGGGCTACCGGACCGTCCCCGGGCCCAAGGGCGGCGGCCGCTCGATGGTGCCGGGCGACAGCGTGCGGATCACCGGCGAGGCCTTCGCCGACCCGGCGGCCGGCGAGACCGGCGCCGAACTCCTGCTCTGGGAGATGCACTCGCCGGTCTCGTACGGCCAGGGGCAGTAGGGTCGGCCGGGCCCTTCGCTCAGCCCCGCGCGAGCTCTTCGAGCACCGCGTCGGAGAAGGCCGGCCAGGCCTCGATCGCCCACGGCCCGAAGTCCCGGTCGGTGAGCGCGACGCAGGCCGTGCCGGCCTGCGGGTCGACCCACAGGAAGGTGCCGGACTGGCCGAAGTGCCCGAAGGTCCCGGGGGAGTTGGCGGCGCCGGTCCAGTGCGGGCTCTTGCCGTCGCGGATCTCGAAGCCGAGGCCCCAGTCGTTCGGGCGCTGGTGGCCGTAGCCGGGCAGCACACCGCTGGTGCCGGGGAAGGCGACCTCGCGGGTGGCCTGCCGGAGGGTGGAGGGGTCCAGCAGCTTGGGCGCCTGCAGCTCGGCGGCGAACCGGGCGAGGTCGGCGGCGGTGGACAGGCCGCCCGCGCCGGCCGGGGACTTGTGCGCGGTGTGGATCAGGGTGTCCGTCATGCCCAGCGGCTCGAACACGGCCTCGGCGACGTAGCGGGAGAACTCGATCCCGGTGGCCCCGGACAGCGCTCGGGCCAGCGCGTCGAAGCCCGCGTTGGAGTAGAGGCGGCGCTTGCCGGGCTCGCCGAACACCCGGTCCTCGTCGAAGCCCAGGCCGGAGGTGTGCGCGAGCAGGTGGCGGACGGTCGATCCGGGCGGACCGGCCGGGTCGTCCAGCTCGAACACGCCCTCCTCGACGGCGACCAGCGCCGCGTACGAGGTGAGCAGCTTGGTCACCGAGGCGAGCGGGAACAGGTGCTGCTGCGGCCCGTGCGCCCCCAGCACCGCGCCGTCGGCCCCCCGGACCACCGCCACCGCGGCATGGGGCACCGGCCAGTTCTCGATCATCCGCAAGCTCTCCATGGGGTCCGACTGTAGTCGCCGGGAAATTCATCGGAAAAGTGGTGGTGGACGCACCCGGCTACCAGGCTTGCTTGGAGTGCACTCCAACTCGGTAGCGTCGTTCACGTCGCACCACGACAGGGGGAAACGAGCGATGGCCGTACCCGCACGCATCGAGATCGACCTGCGGAGCTGCTCCGAGGTCTACAGCAGCCCGACCGGCGCCCCGGACCGGACGCCGAGGCACACCATCGGCGAGGTCGCCGCGGCGAGCGGGCTGACCGCCCACACCCTGCGCTGGTACGAGCGGATCGGCCTGCTGGACCCGGTCGACCGGGCGGCGGGCGGGCAGCGCCGCTACTGCGACGCCGACCTGCACCGGCTGGCCTTCCTGGGCCGGCTGCGGCTGACCGGGATGCCGGTGGCGGACATGCTCAGGTACGTGGACATGGCCCGCCAGGGCGAGCGGACCTACGAGGACCGGCGGCTGCTGCTGGAGGCCCAGCGCGAGGAGGTCCGGCAGCGGATCGTCGACCTCCAGGCGACCCTCGCCGTCCTCGACCACAAGATCGATCTCTATGCCGGGAAGGTCGCCGACGCCACCGGCACCCCGGTCAGATGCCAGAACATCCTTGGAGAGGAAGAGCAGAGCGCATGACTCAGACCGTCCTTCCCACCGTCGAACTCGGCACCGGCGGCCCGCTGGTGGGCGCCCAGGGCCTCGGCTGCATGGGCATGAGCGAGTTCTACGGCCCCACCGACACGGGCGAGGCGCTCGCCACCCTGGACGCCGCGCTGGAGGCCGGCGTCACCCTCTTCGACACCGCCGACATGTACGGCTCCGGCCGCAACGAGGAGCTGATCGGCCCCTTCGTCCGGGCCAACCGCGACAGGGTGGTGCTCGCCACCAAGTTCTCCATCATCCGCTCCGAGGAGGACGACGCGGTCCGCGGCATCAGCAACGACCCGGCGTACATCCGGACCGCGGTGGACGCCTCGCTGCGCCGCCTCGGGGTGGACGTGATCGACCTGTACTACATGCACCGCCGCGACCCGGCCGTGCCGCTGGCCGACTCGGTCGGCGCCATGGCCGAGCTGGTGGCGGCCGGCAAGGTGCGCCACCTCGGCCTGTCCGAGGTGACCGGCGCGGAGCTGCGCGAGGCGCACGCGATCCACCCGATCGCCGCGCTCCAGTCCGAGTGGTCGGTGTTCGCCCGCGACGTCGAGCGCACGGCGGTACCGGCCGCGGCGGAGCTGGGCGTCGGCTTCGTGCCGTACTCGCCGCTCGGGCGGGGCTTCCTGACCGGCGCCTTCCAGGACGCGAAGGAGCTCTCCGAGAACGACTACCGCCGTAACCACCCGCGCTTCACCGGCGAGAACGCGGCCGCCAACGGCCGGCTCCTCGACCCGCTGCGGAAGATCGCGGCGGCCCGCGGCGTGACGCTCGCCCAGGTCGCGCTGGCCTGGGTCCAGCAGCAGGCCGAGGTGCACGGGCTGGCCGTGGTGCCGATCCCGGGCACCCGCAAGCGCAGCCGGCTCGCCGAGAACGCCGCGGCGGCGACGCTGCGGCTGTCCGCCGAGGAGCTGGCGCTGCTGGAGCCGGTGGCCGACCGGGTGGCGGGGAACCGCTACGCGGACATGACCGGCACCTCGGCCTCGCGCGAGTAGCCGGGCGCCGGCGGCCCCGCCGGGCCGGAGCGCCCGTGGGTGCCGACGACCGTGCGGGGCCGGGGAGTCGCTCCCCGGCCCCGCGTCCCGGTCAGACGGAACGGCCCGTCCAGGCGGCCAGCCGGGTGTGCACGTCGGCGTCCTCGGCGACCGGCCGGACGGCGCCGAACGGCACGCCCGGCACCCGCTGCTCGGCGGGCAGCACGAACTCGGCGATGCCCAGGGCGGTCCGGGCCAGACCGTCGTCCAGGGCGAAGCCGTTGTCGAGGCTCCGGGCGATGTCCCCGGAGTGGGTCACCAGCTCCATCAGGTAGCCGCCGACCGCGACCGCCCCGGGCACCTCGCCCCAGGGGGCGAAGGTCGGGCGGCCGAGCTTGGCGTCGTCCGCCCAGGCGGCGGCCACCCGGGCGCGGGCGCGGCCCAGCGCGGCCGGCCAGCCCTCCTCCGACGGGTCCTCGACGGCGGCGACGCAGTCCTCGGCGCGGCCGCCCTCGCCCATGTACGCGAACCGGTGGATGCCGCCGACCACGTGGTTCAGCAGCTGACGCAGGGTGAACTCGGGGCAGGGGGTGGGCCGGTCGAGGTCGGCCGGGGTGACGGTGGCGATCAGCTTCTCCAGCTGGTCGAGGGCGTCGGTGTACTGCGGGCGGGCATCCTGGACGGCGGTCATTCGGCGCTCAACTCCCTGGTGTCGGACGGTTTTTCGGGCTCGGAACGCAATCTCCCAGTAAAACCTGACAACTGCCGTCAGGATTACTGGGATTCTTGGGGCATGAAGGCCGACCGCCTGCTCTCGATCCTCCTGCTGCTCCAGACCCGCGGCCGGGTGCCCGCGACGGAACTCGCCGAGCGGCTGGAGGTGTCCGTCCGCACCATCTACCGCGACGTCGAGTCGCTCTCCGCCGCCGGGGTGCCGGTGTTCACCGAACGCGGGCGGCACGGCGGCATCGGCCTGCTGCCCGGCTACCGCACCGACGTCACCGGCCTGACCGCGGACGAGGCCAGGGCGCTGTTCGTGCTCTCCGCCCAGGGCGCGCACAGCGACCTCGGGCTGGACGGCGCGCTCGGCTCGGCGCTGCGCAAGGTCATGGCGGCGCTGCCGGCCCCGCACCGGCCGGGCGCCGAGCGGATCCGCGAGCGGATCCTGGTCGACCCGGCCCGCTGGATGCAGAGCCCCGGCGCGGCCGGCCCCGGCGCCGGACCGGACCTGGGCGAGCTGCAGTACGCCGTCTTCGCGGACCGGCGGCTGCGGCTGAGCTACCGGCACGGCGGCACGCCCGCGCCGGTGGAGTACACCGTCGACCCGTACGGGCTGGTGAGCAAGGCCGCGGTCTGGTACCTGGTCGCCGATCTGCACGGCGAGCCGCGGCTGTTCCGGGCCGACCGGGTACTGGCCGCCGACACCACCGAGGAGCCGGTGCGCCGCCGGGCCGGGGTCGGACTCGGCGACGCCTGGGCGGTGCTGCGCGAGCAGGTGGAACGGCTGCCGAAGGACGTGCCGGTGCGGGTGCGGGTCCGGCGCGGACGGCTGGACATGTTCCTGCGCATCCACAGTGGCCGGGTCACCGCACCGCCGCCGGAGCAGGGCGGCGGGCCGCCCGAGGAGTGGGCCGAGGTGGCGATGGCCTTCCCGGCCCCGGCGGCCGTCCGGGCGCTGCTGGCCTTCGGCGCGGACGTCGAGGTGCTGACCCCGCCGGCCGCCCGGCGCGAACTGGCCCGGGCGGCGGCGGACGCCCTGCGGCTCTACCGGGAGCAGCCGGAGTAGCGCGGGCCGGTCAGGACGCGGGGTTGGCCCGGACCACGTCCTGGTAGTGCCCGAGGGAGATCGCCGCGAAGTTGCGCAGGCTGTCGGTGCCCTCGGCGAAGTAGCCGTTGTGCCCGGCCGCGCGGGCCGAGGAGATCTGCTCGGAGCCGAAGGCGCCGGTGGTCGGGTCGGCGCCGTGGCCGAGCCCGCCGACCTCCAGGAACGGCACGTTGCCGATCCAGTCGCTGGGGTTGCGGGTGGCCCAGACGTGCACGCCGGCGCCCAGTTCGCTGGTGTTCTGCACGCCCATGCCCGGGCTGCCGAAGACCACCAGGTCGGTGATGCCGGAGGTGTCGGAGGGCGAGGCGGCCGCGCGCGGGATCTCCGGGGCGGCGGTGCCGCAGACCACCGAGCCGTACGAGTGGCAGAGCAGCGACGCCGGCGCGTCCGGCCGGGTGGTCTCCTTCAGTCCGGCGAGCAGCCGCTCCAGCCGGGGCGCGGCGACGTCGGCCAGCCGGGAGGTGGCCGCGTCCGGGCCGAGGCCGGAGGGGGTGACGTAGCCGGTCCAGGAGATCACGGCGGTCCGGGTGGCGGGGGCCTGGCGCTGCTCCTCGGCGTACAGGGCGCGGGCCATGCCGGCCGGGGAGCGCAGGGGGTCGGCCGCCTGGTCGTGGTGGCCGAGGTCGGCGTCCGAGCCGGGGACGAGCACGGAGATCCGCTCGGCGTCGGCGAGGTCGCCCCACACCTCGGTGACCAGGCCGCGGCCGCGCGGGTCGAAGGCCAGGATCTGCCGGCCGGGGGCGAGCAGGTGGTCGACGTCGTTGGCGCGGGAGACGGCCAGGGCGCGGGTGTCGGAGTCCAGGGCCTTGTCGCCGGCGCGGGCCCGGGCGGCGTCGCGTTCGGCGGCCAGGGCGATCCGGTTGGCGCGGTAGCGCAGGTCCAGCGGGGCGCCGTCGTAGTTGCCGACGACCAGCGGGTAGTCCTGGATCAGCCGGTCCAGCTCGGTGGGGGCGAGCGAGGCGAAGAACGCCGCGGCGGTGGCCGGGGTGGTGGTGGCCGGGTCGGGCAGGGAGCGGCCGAACGAGTGGTCCTGGACCCAGGCGGCGCTGCCGGCCGGAGGCGTGGAGATCGCCAGCTGTTCGGAGGAGACCGCGGCCGCGGCGGCGGCGCCTCCGGCGTCGACGAGCACCGCGCAGCCGGCGAACGCCCCGATCAGTACCCGCTTCCAGCGTCGACGGTTGCGCACCGCACCAACTCCCTTGGGGTCCGTCACCGTTTCGCGGGCGGCGGCCCGGAGGGTGCGATAGCTCTGCTGACTTCCCTGCGCAAGCCTAGGGCGCCCGAAGGGGTGGCGGGAACGCCTAAACTGTGGGATGGATCACATGAACCAGGGGTGTCCGTACGACGTCTCCCAGTGGTTCGGAGAGCGGCCCGGACGGCCGGAACCGGCGGGCCCGCCGGGCCCCGATCAGGCGTCGAACTCGCGGACCAGGCGCTTCGGTGCCGTCCGCCGCCAGGCCTCGGTGACCAGGTCGCGCAGCTCGTCCTCGTCGACCAGGTCCAGCCGGACGCTCACCCAGCCGTGCCGCCCGACGTACGGGGCGGAGGAGAACACCTCGGGCTCGGCGGCGAGCAGTTCGGCCTGGTCCTCGGGGGAGGCCTTGACGGTGACGCCGGTCCCGTCGGGCGCGCCCATCGCGAAGATCCGGCCGCGGACCCGCAGCGTCTCGATGTCCCAGGTCGGCTCCTGGGCGGCCTCGGGCAGGGCCAGCGCCATCGCGCGGAACTCGTCGAACGTCACCATGGGGGCAGGGTAGGGCAGGGCGCCGACAGCGTGCCGCAGGGGCGCGGACCGATCGGCCCGCGCCCCTGGTGCGTCCTGCCGACGGTTCGTCACACCACGCCCAGCGCGTACGCCGCGAACAGTGCCGCCCCGGCCCCGGCCAGCGCCTTGCCGCCCCGGGAGAAGGCCGTCCACGGGCCGTCGAAGCGGCGGGTGAACCAGCCGAGCGCCACCAGCGCGGCGGCGAACAGCGGCAGCAGCGCCAGCCGGGCGGCCACCCAGCCGAGCGAGTCCGGCGCGGTGGTCAGCCCCGGGACGGCGCCCAGGCCGGCCGCGCCCGGCACCGCGACCGCGAGCATCGCGCTCTGGTGCCAGCAGAAGATCGTCATCGCCGACAGGTTGACCACCACGACCGGCAGCCACAGCAGCGGACGGCGGCTCAGCAGCCGGCCCAGCCGCTCCCGCAGCAGCACCGCGGCGCCGCACTGGAACGCCGCCAGGGCGAGCACCAGCAGGGACGGCGGGTGCGAGTTGGTCCGCGCGGCCCCGGGCACGCCGACCATGCTGGCCGGGTAGTGGAAGACCAGCAGCAGCGCGGCGAACAGCGCGCCGCCGCCGAGCAGCAGCACCCGGGCCGTCGGGCGGCCGAGCCGGCCCTGCGCCCAGAGCACGCCCAGCTGGTAGCCGAACAGCCAGCCCGGCAGGATGTTCAGCAGCGCGACCCAGGACGGCACCGCCTCGGCCCACGGCCCGTAGCGCAGCAGGTCGACGGCGGCGACCGAGGCCACCAGCAGGCCCGCCGACCAGCCGCCCAGCCGGCGCCCGGCGGCCACGCAGAGCGGGGTGAGCGCGGTCAGCCCCAGGTAGACGCCGATGTACCAGAGCGGCTGCACCACCAGGGTGGCGCCGGTGCGCAGGGTGTCCTCCGGGACGCCGAGCGCGGGCAGCAGCGGGAGCAGCGCCGCCCAGACGGCCGTCACCCCGAGCACCGGGCGCAGCAGCCGGACCGTACGGGCCCGCAGCCAGCCGCCGTAGGTGAGCCCCCTGGCCCGGGCCCGCTCCAGCGAGTGGACCGAGGAGTGGCCGCCGACCAGGAAGAACACCCCGAGCATCTGGAGCACCCAGCTGAGCGGGGCGAAGAAGCCGAGCGTGGAGAGCGGGCTGGCGTTGTGCAGGGCGCCGTCGGGGGAGCGGGTGAGGCCGCCGAGCATCCAGTGGCCGACCGGCACGGCGAGCAGGGCGAGGGCGCGCAGCCCGTCCAGGGCGCGGTCGCGGTCGGCCGGGGTCCTGGCGTCGACCCGGGCGGCGGCGCGGCGCAGGGCGGCGAGCGGTCGGGCGGCGAGCGGTCGGGGGGTGCGGGGCTCCGGGGTGCGGGGCCGGGTGGCGAGGGTGCTGGCCATGGTGGTGCTCCTTCCGGTGCGGGCGGGTCAGGCGCGGCCGAGCGCGACGGCGGCGTAGGCGGCGAGGGAGGCGGTGCCGGGGGCGAAGTAGCCGTTGTGGCCGTGGGATCCGGTGGCGGGCAGCGGGCGGGCGCCGAAGCCGGTGGCGGTCGGGTCGGCGCCGTGGCCGAGGCCGAACAGCCGGACCTTGGGCACGTCGCCGATCCAGTCGGAGCCGTTGCGGGCGGTGGCCCAGAGCGGGACGCCGGGGTCGAGGCCGGCCGCCGAGCCGATGCCCATGCCGGGCGAGCCGAGCACCACGAGGCCGGAGGCCTGGGCGGGGGTGGGGTGGGCCAGCCCGCAGACCACCGAGCCGTAGCTGTGGCAGAACACCGTGGGCGGGGCCTGCGGGCGGGTGGTGACGGCGAGTCCGTCGAGCAGCCGGGTGAGGCGGGGGGCGCCGGCCCGGGCCAGGTCCTCGGTGGCGGCGTCCGGTCCGAGGCCGAGCGGGGTGGTGTAGCCGGCCCAGGCGATCACGGCGGTCTGCCGGTCGGTGGCGTCCAGGAGCGCCCGGGCCATGCCGGCGGGGGTGCCGTAGGGGTTGGAGGCGCGGTCGAAGCGGAGCAGGTCGATGTCCGAGCCGGGGACGATCACGGCGGTGCGGCGGGCGGTGGCGAGGTCGCCGAACACCTCGGCGACCTGGCCGCGGCCGCGCGGGTCGAAGGCGAGGATCCGCCGGTCGCCGTCCAGCAGGGAGCGGTAGCGCTCGGCGCGGGTTCGGGCGGCCTCGTGGTCCTGCGGGGTGAGGGCGGGGTCGGCGGCCCGGGCGAGTTCGCGGGTGCGTTCGGCGGTCAGGGCCAGGGTGTTGGCCCGGTACCGGAGGGCGACCGGGGCGCCGTCCAGGTTGCCGACCACCAGCGGGTGCCGGGCGGCCAGGGCGTCCTGCTCGGCCGGGGTCAGCCCGGCGAAGAACGCGGCGACCTCGGCCGGGGTGGCGGCGGCGGGGTCGGGCAGCCGCAGGCCGAGCGAGGTGTCGGTCGTCCAGGCGGCGCTGCCCGGCGGCGGCCCGGTGACCGGGGTCTGGGTGTCGGCGACCCAGCCGCCCGTGCCGAGGGCGACCGTCAGTGCCACCGCGGCGGCGGCGATCGCGCGCCTGGCCCGGAATCTGCGCATGTCCCTGCTCTCCCTCGTCCGTTCGGATGCCGACTCGGTTCGGCCGCCGATTCGGTCCGGTCGCCGCTTCGGTGCGGCTTCCGACGGAGAGGAAGGTAGGAATGCGACGGCCCCGCGGACGTCACACCGCGGGGCCAACTCCCGGGTGCTACCCGGGTATCAGGGGGATATCCCCACCTACTGGCCGGGGGTCACCAGGCCGGACTCGTAGGCGAGGACCACGGCCTGGGCGCGGTCGCGCAGACCGAGCTTGGCGAGGATGCGCCCGATGTGGGTCTTGACGGTCTGTTCGGCGAGGACCAGCCCGGCGGCTATCTCCTGGTTGGACAGGCCGCGGGCGATCAGTTCCAGCACCTCGGTCTCGCGCGGGGTCAGGCCGTTGAGCCGCACCTTGGGGTCGCGCCGCCTGGCCGGGCGGGTGCGGGCGAAGTCCTCGATCAGCCGGCGGGTCACCGAGGGGGCGAGCAGCGCCTCGCCGGCCGCGACCACCCGCACCGCGGCGATCAGGTCGGCCGGCGGGGCGTCCTTGAGCAGGAAGCCGCTGGCCCCGGCGCGCAGCGCCTCGTACACGTAGTCGTCCACGTCGAAGGTGGTCAGCATCAGCACCTTGGGCCGGTGGGCGCCGGGCACCGCCGGGTCGAGCAGCCGCCGGGCCGCCTCCAGGCCGTCCATGACGGGCATGCGGACGTCCATCAGCACGAGGTCCGGGTGGGTGCGGCCGTTGACCTCCAGGGCCTGGGCGCCGTCCGCCGCGTCCCCCACCACGTCGATGTCGCTCTGGGCGTTGAGCAGGGCCGCGAAGCCCGCGCGCACCATGGCCTGGTCGTCGACGATGATCACGCGGATGGTCATGCGGGGGTCTCCCGTGGGGTGTCGGGGCTGTCGGGCCGGTCGAGGGGCAGGACGGCGGCCACCTTGAAGCCGCCGTCCGGCAGCGGGCCGGTGTCCAGCCTGCCATCGAGCAGCCGGACGCGTTCGCGCATTCCGACCAGTCCCTGCCCGGTGCCCTCGACCGAGGCCTCCAGCGACTCGGTGCGCTCCGGCGGGGGAGCGTTGACCACCGTCACCAGCAGCGCCGGGCCGTCGGTGGCCAGCGAGATCCAGGTCCGCGCGCCGGGGGCGTGCCGCACCACGTTGGCCAGCGCCTCCTGCACGATCCGGTAGACGGACAGGGCGACGGCCTGCGGCGCCAGGGCCGCCAGGTCGTCCAGGCCCGGCTCCGCCGTCAGCTCGGCCGGCACCCCGGCCCGGCCCACCGTCTCGACCAGCTGGGCGAGTTGGCCGATCCCGGGCTGCGGGGCCTTCTCCCCGCGGGACTCCTCGCTGCGCAGCACGCCGAGCAGCCGGCGCATCTCGGCCAGTGACTCCCGGGCGGTGCCGGCTATCGCGGTGAACTCCTCGGCGGCGTCGTCCGGCACCCCGGTGATCCGGTACGGGGCGCTGGCCGCCTGCACCGCGATGACCGACATGTGGTGCGCCACCACGTCGTGCAACTCCCGTGCGATCCGGGCGCGTTCCTCCAGCAGGGTGCGCCGTTCCCGTTCCACCTCGCTGATCTGTTCCTGCTCGGTGAGCAGCCGGCGGGCGACGGCACGGTCCCGGACGGCCCAGCCGAGCAGCAGCGCGGCGCCGCCGAGCGCGATCAGCAGCACGGTGGTGCCGTCGCCGGGGCGGGGCAGGCCGAGGGTGGTGGTGAGCACGGTGAGCAGGACGGTGGCGACCCAGACCGCCACCAGGGTGGCCCGGCTCTCCCGCAGCGCGAGGGCGAGCAGCAGGAAGACGTACGCGATGATCATCGGAGCCGTCCACGGCCAGGTGCCCATCACCTGCTCGTGGCGGGCGGTGACGGCGGCGGTGACGACCAGGGCGGTGGCGCTGATCCACCAGGCGGCCAACGGCCGGGTGACGGCGAGGAACAGCGGTGTGGTCTGGGCGATGGTGAGCGCGCCCGCGACGGGCAGCGCGAGGTCGTAGAAGCCGACCAGGTTGGCGATCCCGGTGGGGATCAGCGAGGCCTGCAGGGCGATCACGACGACGTACGGGATCCGGCGCACCCAGCGCCGGCGGGAGTCCCCGAGCAGCGGGGTGTCGTCCTCGCTCGGGGTGGTCAGGTGGTGCCGCAGGGTGCGCAGTTGGCGCAGTGCGAAACCGCGGGCGTCGGCTTTGGTGGGCGTGTTCATCGCGGGCCAGCCTAGGAGGGCGGAGCCGGCGGGGCGTCGCACTGGAGCCCGAACTTCCGGGTGCTACCGGGGTATCGGGTGATACCCCGGTATGACCCGGGCGTGCGGGCCGGGTGGTCGCGGGCGTACGGGTGGAGGGGTACGGGCGTTTGGGGCGCGGGCAGGACGGCCGGGGCGCGGGCGGCCGCTACGCCGGGTCGTGCCAGTGGCCGGCCAGGGCCGGGCCGAGCTGGTCGAAGTAGCGCTCGATCACCGCGACCATGCCCTCGGGGCCGGCCGGTTCGTGTTCGGCGCTCCAGGACAGGTGGGCCGCGCGCAGCAGGCTGCCGAAGACGGCGGCGAGCACGGCCGGGCGCAGGTCCCGGGCCGGGTCCAGGCCCTCGCGTTCGGCGAGCACCTGGACCACCAGCCGTTCCTGCTCGGTGACCCGGCGCAGGTGGGCGGCGAGCAGCGGGGGCGTCTCCTCGATCATCCGCATGAGTTCGAGGGCGCTGTGGATCGAGCCGGGGCCGGAGGTCTCCTCGCTGCCGAGCTCGCGCCAGGACTTGACGATCGCGGCGCGCAGGGCCTGGAGCGGGGGCTCCTCGGCGGGGCGGTGGCGCAGGCACTCGATGAAGTAGTCCTCGGCCACGGCCATCACGGCGAGCGCGACCTCGTCCTTGTTGGCGAAGTAGCGGAAGAACGTGCGCTGGGAGACGTCGACGGCGGAGGCGATCTCGTCGACGGTCGTGCGGGCGAAGCCCTGCCGGAGGAAGAGCACGTGGGCGGCCTGGATCAGGGCGTACCGGGTCTGTTGCTTCTTGCGCTCGCGCAGCCCGGGTGTGCGCCCGGTGCCCTCCGGGGCTTCGGTGGTGCGGGGGGTGTGAACGGCCATGGCGGGGCCTTCCGGGAGCGCTGGGTGTGGCGGGTGGGAACACGATTTTAGCGTTCTGACAAATGTCAGCAATGGCCAGAAGTCACTGTTTGCCGAATGTCAGGCACTGACATAATCTGCCGGGGTGGCGCCCGTCGGGCCGGGGCACCTGTGGGGACGGGTGGGCCGGGGCGCCACGACCGTTCCCGCACCCGAGCCACGCCCCCGGAGGGCCCAGATGAGTCAGTCCGTCGTGAAGAACTCCGAGGCGGACGCGCCGTCGCCGCCGAACCCGCCGTCGGGGGGCGGCCTCAAGGGGCACCCCTGGCTGACCCTGCTGACCGTCGCGGTCGGCGTGATGATGGTCGCGCTGGACGGCACGATCGTCGCCATCGCCAACCCGGTGATCCAGGAGAAGCTGAAGGCCGCGCCCTCCGAGATCCAGTGGGTCACCAGTGGCTACCTGCTGGCGCTGGCGGTCTTCCTGATCACCGCCGGCAAGATCGGTGACCGCTTCGGCCACAAGAACACCTTCCTGGTCGGCGCGGTGGGCTTCGCCGCCACCTCGGCCGCGATCGGCTTCGCCGGCAACATCCAGACCGTGATCGCCTTCCGGGTGCTCCAGGGCCTGTTCGGCGCACTGCTCCAGCCGGCCGCGCTCGGCCTGCTGCGCGGGGCCTTCCCGGCCGAGCGGCTCAACATGGCGATCGGCATCTGGGGCGGGGTGATCGGCGCCTCCACGGCGGCCGGCCCGATCGTCGGCGGCCTGCTGGTCGAGCACGTCAGCTGGGAGTCGGTGTTCTTCATCAACATCCCGGTCGGCCTGATCGCGCTGGCCCTGGGCATGTGGATCCTCAAGGACGTCCGGGCCGAGAAGGCCGCCAAGTCCTTCGACCTGCCCGGCATCGCGCTGCTCTCGGTGGGGATGTTCGCCCTGGTCTTCGGCATCATCAAGGCCCCCGAGTGGGGCTGGGGCGACACCCGGACGCTGCTGTTCCTGGGCGGCGCGGTGCTCCTGATGGTGCTGTTCGCGCTCTGGCAGGGCAAGGCCCGCGAGCCGCTGATCCCGCTCAGCCTGTTCCGCTCGGTGCCGCTGTCGGCGGGCGTGCTGCTGATGGTGCTGATGGCCTTCGCGTTCTTCGGCGCGATCTTCTTCGTGACCTTCTACCTCCAGAACGTGCACGGGATGAAGCCGGTCGAGGCCGGCGTCCACCTGCTGCCGATGACCGGGATGATGATCATCGGCTCGCCGCTGGCCGGCCTGGCGATCGGCAAGCTGGGCCCGCGCATCCCGATCGTGGCCGGCATGCTGATCACCACCACCGCGATGTACGGCATGTCCACCCTGGACACCGGCTCCGGCAACGGTGTGATGTCGCTCTGGTTCGTCCTGATGGGCCTCGGCATCAGCCCGGTCATGGTCGGCGCCACCGAGGTGATCGTCGGCAACGCCCCGCTGGAGCTGTCCGGCGTGGCCGGCGGCCTCCAGCAGGCCGCGATGCAGGTCGGCGGCAGCCTCGGCACCGCGGTGCTGGGCGCGCTGATGGCCGCCAAGGTCGGCGACGTGCTGCCGGGCAACTGGGCCAAGGCCGGACTGCCGCCGGTCGAGGGCGAGGCGGCCGAGGGCCTCAAGCAGGCCGCCCAGCTCGGCATCGCCCCGCCGGCCCCGGCCGGAACCCCGCAGCAGGCGGTGGACGCGATGGCCGGCGCCGTCCACGAGTCCTTCGTCAGCGGCATGTCGCTCGCCTTCGCGGTGGCCGCCGTGGTGGCCTTCGCCGCCGCCGTGCTCGGCCTGCTCACCCGGCGCGGCACCACCGACGCGGGCCCGTCCGTGCACATCTGACGGCCCCTGACGGACCGCGCGCACCGCGACGGCCCCGGACTCGGCCGAGTCCGGGGCCGTCGCCGTGCCTCCGCCGGCCCCACGGACCGGACCGCCGTACCCACCACGCCGAAGGGCCGGACCCCCGTACGGAGGCCCGGCCCTTCAGTGCCCAGGGGCTGATCAGGCGTCGCCGCCGGCGGCACCCGGGTCGGCCGCGGCCACGTTCAGCAGCTGGTAGCGGTCGATCGCGTCCTTCAGCGCCGAGCGGTCGATCTTGCCCTGCTTGGCGAGCTCGGTGAGCACGCCCAGGACGACCGACTGCGCGTCGATGTGGAAGAAGCGACGGGCCGCGCCACGGGTGTCGGCGAAGCCGAAGCCGTCGGCGCCCAGCGACTGGTACTGGTTCGGCACCCAGCGGGCGATCTGGTCCGGCACCGCGCGCATCCAGTCGGACACCGCGACGACCGGGCCCTCGGAGCCCTGGAGCTTCTGGGTGACGTACGGCACGCGCTGCTGCTCCTCGGGGTGCAGCAGGTTGAACTCCTCGGCCTCCACCGCGTCGCGGCGCAGCTCGTTCCAGGAGGTCGCGGACCAGACGTCGGCCTTGACGTTCCACTCCTCGGCGAGGATGCGCTGGGCCTCCAGGGCCCACGGCACGGCCACGCCGGAGGCGAGGATCTGGGCCGGGATCTGGCCGGCGGTGGCCGGCGCGTACTTGTGCAGACCCTTGAGGATGCCCTCGACGTCCACGTTCTCGGGCTCGGCCGGCATCTTGATCGGCTCGTTGTAGACGGTGAGGTAGTAGAACACGTCCTCGCCGTGCGGGTGTTCGGCGCTGGAGCCGTACATCCGGCGCAGACCGTCCTGGACGATGTGCGCGATCTCGAAGCCGTACGCCGGGTCGTAGGCCACGACGCCGGGGTTGGTCGAGGCCAGCAGGTGCGAGTGGCCGTCGGCGTGCTGCAGGCCCTCACCGGTCAGCGTGGTGCGGCCGGCGGTGGCGCCCAGCACGAAGCCGCGGGCCAGCTGGTCGGCCATCTGCCAGAACTGGTCGCCGGTGCGCTGGAACCCGAACATCGAGTAGAAGACGTAGACCGGGATCAGCGGCTCGCCGTGGGTGGCGTAGGAGGAGCCGGCGGCGATCAGCGAGGCGGTGCAGCCCGCCTCGGAGATGCCGTCGTGCAGCATCTGGCCGGTCGGCGACTCCTTGTAGGCGAGGAGCAGGTCCCGGTCGACCGACTCGTAGGTCTGGCCGAGCGGGTTGTAGATCTTCGCCGACGGGAAGAGCGAGTCCATGCCGAAGGTGCGGTACTCGTCCGGCGCGATCGGCACGAAGCGGTTGCCGATGCCCTTGTCCCGCATGAGGTCCTTGAGCAGCCGGACGAACGCCATGGTGGTGGCGATGGTCTGGTTGCCGGAACCCTTCTTGACCGCCTTGTACGCGTCGTCGCCGGGCAGTTCCAGCTTCCGCGGGCGGACCTTGCGGGTCGGCACGTAGCCGCCGAGCTCCTCCCGGCGGTCGTGCATGTACTGGATCTCCTCCGAGTCGCGGCCCGGGTGGTAGTACGGCGGCAGGCCGTCCTCGAGCTGCTTGTCGGTGATCGGCAGGTGCAGCCGGTCGCGGAAGCGCTTCAGGTCCTCGACCGTCAGCTTCTTCATCTGGTGGGTGGCGTTGCGGCCCTCGAAGTTGGGGCCCAGCGTCCAGCCCTTGACCGTCTGGGCGAGGATGACCGTCGGCTGGCCCTTGTGCTCGCGGGCGGCCTTGAACGCGGCGTAGATCTTCTTGTGGTCGTGGCCGCCGCGACCCAGGTGCTGGATCTGCTGGTCGGTCATGTTCTCGACCATGGCGCGCAGGCGCAGGTCGCCGCCGAAGAAGTGCTCGCGGATGTACTCACCGGTCTCGGTGGCGTACGTCTGGAACTGGCCGTCCACCGTGGTGTTCAGCTTGTTGACCAGGATGCCGTCGCGGTCCTGCGCGAGCAGCGGGTCCCAGCTGCGGTCCCAGACCAGCTTGATCACGTTCCAGCCGGCGCCCCGGAACTGGGACTCCAGCTCCTGGATGATCTTGCCGTTGCCGCGGACCGGGCCGTCCAGACGCTGCAGGTTGCAGTTGACCACGAAGGTCAGGTTGTCCAGGCCCTCGCGGGCGGCCAGGGACAGCTGGCCGAGCGACTCGGGCTCGTCCATCTCGCCGTCGCCGAGGAAGGCGTAGACCTGCGAGTCGGAGGTGTCCTTGATGCCGCGGTGCTCCAGGTAGCGGTTCATCCGGGCCTGGTAGATCGCGCCGAGCGGGCCGAGGCCCATCGAGACGGTCGGGAACTCCCAGAAGTCCGGCATCAGCCGCGGGTGCGGGTAGCTGGAGAGGCCGTACGGGGCCTTCGACTTCTCCTGGCGGAACGCGTCGAGCTGCTGCTCGGTGAGCCGGTCCAGCAGGAAGGCCCGGGCGTAGATGCCGGGGGAGGCGTGGCCCTGGAAGAAGACCTGGTCCCCGGACTCGCCCTCGGCGTCCTTGCCGCGGAAGAAGTAGTTGAAGCCGACGTCGTACAGCGACGCGGAGGAGGCGAAGGTGGCGATGTGGCCACCGACGCCGATGCCCGGGCGCTGCGCCCGGGAGACCATGACGGCCGCGTTCCAGCGGGTCGCGTTGAGGATCTTCCGCTCGATCTCCTCGTTGCCGGGGAAGAACGGTTCGTCCTTGGTCGCGATGGTGTTGACGTAGTCCGTGCTGCGCATCTCGGGCACGGCGACACGCTTCTCGCGGGCGCGCTCGATCAGCCGCAGCATCAGGTAACGGGCACGCTCACGCCCCCGCTCGTCGATGGCCGCATCGAGCGACTCCAGCCATTCCGCGGTCTCCTCGGGATCGAAGTCCGGGACCTGACTCGGAAGGCCGCCAATGATGATCGGGTTGCGATCGGATCCGGAAGCCACGCTGTTCCTTCACTGTCGGTCGAAACTGAGGTGTGTCGCGCCGCCTCCATCGTGCTACCGCGCTCGGAGATCCGTCATCTCTACCGATCGGTAACCGTTCCGCCTGGTGGGCGGTCCGGTCTGGCGGCGCGCGGTGCGGGCGTCTTCGTCCGCTCCGCACACCCCCGGGTGTTACGAAAAGAGGTGGTCCGACCTGGTGTCCCGTCCGCCCGATGGCGGGCGGCCGGGGTGAGGGCCAACAGGAGACTCTACGCCCGCGCACGCGCGGACCCGAATGCCGTTCGCATCTCGGGCATGCGTACGGCCTGTGGGCCGGGACCACCCGAAGCATCCTTGGCCCATGCAGAAAAGGGCAAATCGGTGTGATTCCCGCCACGTCTCGCGGCGTGTCCCCCTGCGACACGTCAACCTTTGGAGGGGATCGGGGGTCGGGTACTTGCGCGAACCGCCGCGCCCGTGTGGACTACGGCCACAGCCTCGGCATGGACGCCGAGCCGAATACTGGAGGTTATTCCCGTGAGCGCGACCGCGGACCCCGCGGACAAGTCCAACCCGGCGACCCGTCTCGGCTTCGAAGAAGGCCAGATCATCCAGGAGCTGGGGTACGACGAAGACACTGACCAGGACCTCCGCGAAGGCATCGAGGAGCTCACCGGGACGGATCTCGTCGACGAGGACTACGACGACGTCGCCGACGCCGTCCTGCTGTGGCACCGCGACGACGACGGGGACCTCACCGACTCCCTCGTCGACGCGCTGGAGTACCTCGCGGAGGGCGGCCTGATCTGGCTGATGACGCCCAAGACCGGGCGGGACGGCCACATCGAGGCCTCGGACATCAGTGACGCGGCCAAGACCGCGGGCCTCTCCCAGACCAGCTCGATCAACATCGTCAAGGACTGGGCGGCCACCCGGCTCGCGACCAAGTCCACGGCGAAGGGCGCCAAGCGCTGAGCGGGCCCTGAAGCCCCGCACCGGGCCCCGCCGGAGGAACCCCTCCGGCGGGGCCCGCCGCATTCCCCGGCGGGCCCGGCCCGTCGGCCCTCGCCGGGGTCCCCGCCGGGCCTTCGTGGCCCTCGCCGGGGTCCCCGCCGGCCCTCGCCGGGCCTTCGCGGGTCCCCCGGACGGCCCGCCCGGACGTTCGCGGACGGCGAACGGGAGGCGGCCGCGGCCACCGGCCTCATCCGTTCGGTCGAACGGCCGTAAGCGGATGCGAGGATGTGGCCTGCCGCGCCCGCCGCGCGGCGCGGTCGCGTCAGAAAGGTCCCGCTCATGGCCATCGAGGTCGGTACCCAGGCTCCGGACTTCGAGCTCAACAACCAGCACGGCGAGTCCGTCCGGCTCTCCGACTTCCGCGGCCGGAAGAGCGTCGTCCTGGTCTTCTACCCGTTCGCGTTCACCGGCGTCTGCACCGGCGAGCTGGGCGCCATCCAGCGGGAGCTGGCCGGCCTGCAGAACGACACGGTCCAGGTGCTCGGCGTCTCCTGCGACTCGCAGTTCTCCCAGCGGGTCCTCGCCGACCGGGAGGGCCTGGAGTTCCCGCTGCTGGCCGACTTCTGGCCGCACGGCGAGGTCACCCGCGGGTACGGCGTCCTGGACGAGGAGCGGGGCTGCCCGCTGCGCGGCACCTTCGTGATCGACACCGCGGGCACGGTGCGCTGGAGCGTCGTCAACGGCCTCCCGGACGCCCGGGACGAGCGGGAGTACCTGAAGGTCCTCGCGGCGCTCTGAGACCGCCGCCCCGGGCCCGGCCGGGCCCCGTCCGGCGCCCCAGGGCCCCTCGGCGGAGCCGCCGGCCGGGTGCCGTCGGGCCGTGTCCGGCCTGATCAGGGGTGCGGACGGGAACCCCGTACTACGCTCGGGCCGTTGGCGGGGTGGGGAGCGGGAGCCGATCGGCTCCCGCCGCCCCGGACCGCACCACCGGGGGCACCACTGGACGTGCCTCCCGATTCTTGGAGGACTAGTGGGAGTCAGCCTCAGCAAGGGCGGCAACGTCTCGCTCACCAAGGAGGCACCGGGCCTCACGGCCGTGGTCGTCGGCCTGGGCTGGGACGTCCGGACCACCACCGGCGCGGACTTCGACCTGGACGCCAGCGCCCTGCTGTGCAACGCCCAGGGCAAGGTCGCCTCGGACGGCAACTTCGTGTTCTTCAACAACCTGAAGAGCCCGGACGGTTCGGTCGAGCACACCGGTGACAACCTGACCGGTGAGGGCGAGGGCGACGACGAGGCGATCAAGGTCAACCTGGCCGGCGTGCCGGTCGACGTGGAGAAGATCGTCTTCCCGGTGTCGATCTACGACGCCGAGACCCGCGGCCAGAACTTCGGCCAGGTGCGCAACGCCTTCATCCGCGTGGTGAACCAGGCCGACAACACGGAGCTGGCCCGCTACGACCTCTCCGAGGACGCCTCCACCGAGACCGCGATGGTCTTCGGCGAGCTGTACCGCAACGGCAGCGAGTGGAAGTTCCGCGCCATCGGCCAGGGCTACGCCTCGGGCCTGCGCGGCATCGCGCAGGACTTCGGCGTCAACGTCTGAGCCTTCGGACGCACCCAGCGGCGCGGCTCGCGCGCCGCTCTCCCGGGGCGGCCCCGGACCTCCACGGTCCGGGGCCGCCCCGGTTCCGTCCGCCCCGGTGCCGCGGGGGTCCGCGGCGCTGCGAGGATGTGAGTTCAGGAAGTTCAGCCGACCAAAGCCGGTCGGCCGGGGCCGCGGGGGATTACACCTGGATGGCGCCCCGGGAGAAGCAAGGGAGGAAGAACGTCATGGTGGTCACGCTCGCCAAGGGTGGCAACGTTTCGCTCACCAAGGCCGCGCCGAACCTGACGCAGGTCCAGATCGGCCTCGGCTGGTCCGCCCGTTCGACCACGGGCGCGCCGTTCGACCTCGACGCGAGCGCCCTGATCTGCGGTGGCGGACGGGTGCTCGGTGACGAGTACTTCGTCTTCTACAACAACCTCAAGAGCCCCGAGGGCTCGGTGGAGCACCAGGGCGACAACCTCACCGGTGGCGACGACACGGGTGACGACGAGGTGGTCCTGGTGAACCTGGACCTCGTTCCGGCGCAGGCCGACAAGGTGATCTTCGCGGTCTCGATCTACGAGGCCGAGGCGCGGCTCCAGAACTTCGGTCAGGTCCGCAACGCCTACATCCGGGTCGTCAACTCGCTCGACGGCCAGGAGATCGCCCGCTACGACCTGTCCGAGGACGCGTCCAGCGAGACCGCGATGATCTTCGGCGAGCTGTACCGCTACGCGGGCGAGTGGAAGTTCCGCGCAGTGGGCCAGGGGTACGCCTCCGGCCTGCGTGGCATCGCGCTCGACTTCGGCGTGAACGTACAGTAAGGGCGAAAATAGGACTGATCGCACCCGACCCGATCATGAGAACAGAAGGCAGTGCGGGGGTGACCTGACCGGGCCGGGCCCGGTCAGGGGCGTCTCGGGGACGAGGCCGCCCCCGGCACGGCCAGAACCCGAAAGGTAGCCAACTCCCGTGTTCCTCCGCACATTCGGCTGGTCGTTCGCGATCACCGCCATCGGCCTGGTCGCGGCCGGACTGCTCTGGGGAGCCCAAGGCTTCGGCATCGTGCTGATCCTCTCCATCCTGGAGATCTCCCTGTCCTTCGACAACGCGGTGGTCAACGCCACGGTGTTGAAGCGGATGAACCCGTACTGGCAGAAGATCTTCCTGACCGTCGGTGTGCTCATCGCGGTCTTCGGCATGCGCCTGGTCTTCCCGCTGCTGGTCGTCGGCCTCACCGCGAAGCTCAACCCCGCGACGGTCATCGACCTCGCGCTGCACTCCGACAAGACCCACGACGGCCTCACCTACGGCCAGTACCTGGAGGCGGCCAACCCGGCCATCGCGGCCTTCGGCGGCGTCTTCCTGCTGATGATCTTCCTCGACTTCATCTTCGAGGAGAAGGACCACAACTGGCTGTCCTGGATCGAGCGCCCGCTGGAGAAGGTCGGCAAGCTGGAGGCCTTCTCCACCGTCGTCGCCCTGGTCGCCCTGCTGCTGGCCTCCAACTTCTTCGCCGGGGAGCACGCGGAGACCGTCCTGCTCGCCGGCGTCCTCGGCCTGGTCACCTACCTCGCCGTCAACGGCCTCTCCTCGATCTTCGAATCGGGCCTGGAGGCCGAGGAGGAGCGCGAGGAGGCGGCGGAGAAGTCCGGCAAGTCGATCATCCAGGTCGGCGGCAAGGCGGCGTTCTTCCTCTTCCTCTACCTGGAGGTCCTGGACGCCTCGTTCTCCTTCGACGGCGTGGTCGGCGCGTTCGCCATCTCCAGCGACATCTTCCAGATCACCCTGGGCCTGGGCATCGGCGCGATGTACATCCGCTCGCTGACCGTCTTCCTGGTCCGCAAGGGCACCCTGGACGACTACGTCTACCTGGAGCACGGCGCGCACTACGCGATCGGCGCGCTGGCGGCGATCCTGCTGGTCGGGATCAAGTACCACATCCCGGAGATCGTCACCGGCCTGATCGGCGTCGCGTTCATCGGACTGGCGCTCGGCTCGTCGGTCCTGCGCAACCGGCGCGAGGGCGCGAGCGAGGAACCGGAACTGGTCGGCTCCGAGAAGTAGCCGCCGTCCGACCGGCACGCGAAACGGCCGCCCCCGGGGTTTCCCGGAGGCGGCCGTTCTTCGTGGTCCCGGTGGTACCCGTCGGGTCCGGCGGGTCAGCCGAGCTGCTGCTCGATCGCGCGCAGCTTGCGCTCCAGCGAGTCCAGCTTCGGCATCGACAGGGTGTCGTCGTCGGCCGTCAGGTCGACGGTCGAGTCGCTGCGGGACGACCCGGTGCCGGCGGATGAGTACGACGACGAGGAGTAGGAGGAGGAGTAGGACGACGAGGAGGAGTAGGACGAGCCGACGGCGGCGCGCGGGCGGCGGCCGGCGTCCAGGGCGGCCGGCTCCGGCGAGCCGGCGGCGGAGGTGGTCGAGGCGGTGGCGTCGGATCCCGCGGCTAGGGCAGGCTCCGTAGCGCTCGGGCCGTCTCCGGCAGCCGTGAGGGCGGGAACCTGGCGGCCGCCGCGGGCCCGGGCGAGCATGCCGCCCTGCCGGGAGATGGCCTTCAGCTCGGCCCGCTCGCGGCGGTCGGCGGTACGGGCGCGGGCCTTGGCGTCCAGCTTCGCCTGACGCTCCTCGCGCACCTCCTCGACCGCCTCGTCCAGGCTGCGGACGTTCTCCAGCAGCATCAGCGACCAGGCCGCATAGGTCTCGCGGGGCGCGCGCAGCCAGCGGACGATGCGGATCTGCGGCAGCGGGCGCGGCACCAGGCCCTGCTCGCGCAGCGCGGCCTTGCGGGTCTGCTTCAGCGCGCGGTCGAACAGGATCGCCGCCGAGATCGACATGCCGGAGAAGAACTGCGGGGCACCGTCGTGGGACACGCCGCGCGGGGCGTGCACCCAGTTGAACCAGGCCGAGGCGATCGCGAACACCCAGACCAGCAGGCGCGAGCCGAGCGCCGCGTCACCGTGGCTGGCCTCGCGGACGGCGAGCACCGAGCAGAACATCGCGGCGCCGTCCAGGCCGAACGGGACGAGGTACTCCCAGCCGCCGGACAGGCCCAGGTTCTCCTTGCCGAAGCCGACCAGGCCGTGGAAGGAGAGCGCGGCGGCGACACCGGCACAGCAGAACAGCAGCGTGTACGAGGAGATGCCGTAGATCATCTCCTTGCGCCGGCGGCGCTCCTCACTGCGCTCCCAGGAGTCGCCGGACTCGTCCTTCTTCGAGCTCTTGAAGCGCAGTGTCGCCATCAGGACGGCGACGAACAGCAGGGCTGCGCCGCCGACGACGGTCCAGACCAGCTGTATGGAGGTCAGGTTCATTGCGGGTCGGGCCTCGGGTTTCCGCAGGGGACGGGATCACAGTGCGACACAGGCGGTCAGGACCAGTCGTGCGGGCACTGCCTGACGGTTCGTTCGTCGCCGCACGGCATGCCCGCCGCGCCCGCGCAGGGGCGGACGGGACACCTGTGCGGCTAGACGATATCGCGTCCGAAGGGGCGGCATGTTACGGGAGGGCGGCTTCCCGGGGCCAATCGACCCGCCGATGGCGCCCGGTTGGGTAGGGGAAGGGCCGGACGGGGTATCCGACGGCCGGGCCGATGCCCGATCATTGGTCGGCGGACCGTCAGAACGCCTGGCGGGAGCAGGGGGAGAGGACGGGATGGTCTCGATCTGGGAGTACCTGCGCGGGGACAGGAGCTACACCTTCGACAACCCCGGCGGTCAGCACAAGGTCATACTCACCAAGTCGGCCCCGCAGCACGCGATCACCGGGTCCGCCGCCACCACCGGCTACCTGTACGTCAACCTGCACTGGACGATGAGCTCCGGGGGCGCCGCCCGGCCGAGCACCCTCGACTCCGTCAAGCGGTTCCTCAGTCCGCGGATCCTGCGGCCGCAGGACCCGGACTCGGCGCAGAGCAGCGGGCCGATGAACGTCGACCTCGACCTCGCCTGCATGTACGAGCTCTCGGACGGGACCACGGGCGTGGTGCAGCCGCTCGGCGGGCTCTTCGGCGACCTCCAGAACCCGCCGTTCGTCAAGCTCAGCGGCGACGACCAGTACGGGGCGCCGTCCGGCGAGACGATGTACGTCAACCTGGAGAAGAAGGACAAGTTCAAGCGGCTGCTGATCTTCGTCTACATCTACGACGGCACGCCGGCCTTCGAGCAGTCGCACGCGGTGGTCACGATCGTGCCGCAGACCGGGCCGCGGATCGAGATCAAGCTGGAGGAGCGGGCCCGGGCGGCGCGCTCCTGCGCGGTGGTGCTGATCGAGAACGCGGGGGACAACCAGCTGACGGTGCGCCGCGAGGTGCGGTACGTCAACGGGTTCCAGGCGGACATCGACCGGCTGTACGGGTTCGGCATGCAGTGGCAGCGCGGGTACAAGAGCGAGTGACGCGGACCGTCGGCGGTCGGTGGCGATCGGTGGCGATCGGCGGCGCGACGGGTGCGACGGGTGCGACGGAGGTGTGACGGCGGGGCCGGAGCGGTGGTGCGGCGGCCCCGCCGGGGGTGGCGTCAGCGGGGCTGGAACTGCGGGCCCTGCGGGGGCAGCGCGAACTCCTCGCCGGCGGACGCCGGGGGCCGGGTCGTCGGCGGCTGCGGCGGGACGGGCGGCTGCTGGCCGGTGCCGGGCTGCGGATAGCCGTAGCCGGCGGGGTGCTGCTGAGGCCCGGGCTGGTTCGGCGCGGGCTGGTTCGGTTGGGGCTGGTTCGGTTGGGGGTAGCCGTAGCCGCCGGGCTGCTGCGGGTAGGGCTGCTGCTGCGGCTGCCGGCCGGCGCCGGGCTGCGGGTAGCCGTAACCGCCCGCCTGCTGCTGCGGGTAGCCGTACCCCGTGCCGGGCTGCTGGGGGTAGCCGTAGCCGGTGCCGGGCTGGTGGCCCGGGGGAGCGGTGGGCGGCGGGGGCACGGTCGGCGGGGCGGTGGGCGGCGGCGGGGTGGCCGGTGCGGGCGAGGCGCTCGCGGCGGCGGCCGGGGCCGGGGCGGCGGACGGTGCGACGGCCGGTGGCGGTGCCGCGGGCGGCTGGGCCGGCGGCGACTGCGGGACGGCCGGAGCCAGGGTGAAGGTGCCCGGCTCGGGGGCGGCCGAGCGCGGGTCCGGCAGCGGGGTGCTGCGCGGGTCGAGCGTGCCGACGGTCGACCCGGGAGGCTGGGCCGACGCCGAGTCCGCCTCCGCCTCGTCGTCCACGGTGATGCCGAAGTCGGTGGCGAGGCCGATCAGCCCGGAGGTGTAGCCCTGGCCGATCGCCCGGAACTTCCAGGCCCCGGAGCGGCGGTACAGCTCGCCCGCGACCAGGGCGGTGACGTTCTCGGCGTCGTCGATCTCGAACTCGGCGAGCGCCGGCCCGTTCTCGCCGGCCGTGGCGTCGAAGAGCAGCAGGCGCAGCCCCGGCACCGAGCGGAACGGCCCGCCCTCGGAGGAGCCGGCCAGCACCACGCGGTCCACCTCGGCGGGCAGCTTGCCCAGCTCGACCTCGACCGTGTCGATGATCTCGGCGCCGCCGGAGGTCTGCTGCTTGGGCAGGTGCCGCACCAGACCGGAGGGGTGGCGGGGCTGGTTGTAGAAGACGAAGTCGGCGTCCGAGCGGACCTTGCCGGTCGCGCCGAGCAGCAGCGCGGACGCGTCCACGTCCGGCGCACCGGGCGTGGCGCTCCAGCGCAGCACGGCGCGGACCGCCGCCGCCGGCAGTGCGATGTTGGCGCCCTTGGCCATCACGTGCGTCATAGCCGACCATCCTGCCTGTTCGCCACCCCTTCGGACAACGTGACCGGACCGGTCCGTGCCGCGTCGGACTTTGCCAAGACTTGCGCTTTCCGAGGTTTGCCGCCGTCGTTTCCGAAGTTCGCCGCGGTCGCGCCGGTGATCGTCCAAGTGGACCGGGATGTTCCGGGAGTTCAGTGCCGGGGAACCGGGACCGGCCGGATCCCGTCCGTACGATGGGCGGTCGAAAGGTCCCCGGGGGTTCGACGCAGGGGCGTCCGGCGGAGGCGCGCCCGGGAACCATGGCGCCCGGTCGGCCGGTTGACCAGGGTGTCGCCGGCAGCGGGCCGCGGGCCCGCCCACTTCCTGGAGGAGAGCACCTTGCGCCATTTCGGCCACCTCGCCGAGGACGTACGCGGCCGGCTCTTCCTGGAGCAGCCGCGCCCGTTCAGCGCGCGGAGCGCGCCGGCGGTGCTCGCCACCGCCCTCGGCGGCACCCTCTACAGCCCGGCCACCAGGCCCGCCCTGGCCGCCGACATCCGCAAACTCGCTGGTCGGGGCGTGGTCTCGATGGTGCTCTGCCTGGAGGACGCGATCGCCGATCACGAGGTGGACGCGGGGGAGCGGAACCTGGTCGAGCAGTTGAATGACCTGGTCAAGGATTTCACCGACTGCACACAGAGCCACCCCCTGCTCTTCATCAGGGTCCGCGCGGCCGCCCAGATCCTCGACCTGGCCGAGCGCCTCGGACCCGCCGTGGAACTGCTCAGCGGTTTCGTCCTGCCGAAGTTCACCCCCGCGAACGGCGGCGAGTACCTCGCGGCGCTGGCCGCCGCCGAGGCCGCGACCGGGCGGCGGCTGTTCGCCATGCCCGTCCTGGAGTCGCCCGAACTCGCCCACCTGGAGACCAGGCGGGAGCAGCTGTTCGGCATCGCCGAGCTGCTGGCCGGCCACCGCGAGCGGGTGCTCGCCGTCCGGCTCGGCGTCACCGACCTCTGCTCCGCGTACGGCCTGCGGCGCTCGCCCGACCTCACCGCGTACGACGTGGCGCTGGTCGCGGCGGTGATCGGGGACGTGGTCAACGTGCTCGGCCGGGCGGACGGCACCGGGCACACCGTCACCGGACCGGTCTGGGAGTACTTCCCGGTGCAGGAGCGGATGTTCAAGCCGCAGCTGCGCCGGACCCCGTTCGCCGGCACCTCCGTCCCCGTCGGGGCCGGAGCCGGGGCGGCGGCCGGGGGGCTTCCGGCCTCCGGCGAGGAGGTCCGCCGGCGGATCATCGAACACGACCTGGACGGGCTGATCCGGGAGGTCGAACTCGACCGGGCCAACGGCCTGCTCGGCAAGACCTGCATCCACCCCAGCCACGTCCCCGCCGTGCACGCCCTGTCCGTGGTCACGCACGAGGAGTACTGCGACGCCCGCGACATCCTCCGGCAGGAGCAGGACGGCGGCGGGGTGCTGCGCTCGGCGTACACCAACAAGATGAACGAGGCCCGGCCGCACCGGGCCTGGGCGGAGCGGGTGCTGCTGCGGGCGGAGGTGTTCGGGGTGGCCCGGGAGGACGTGAGCTTCGCGGAACTGCTGTCGGCCTGCCTGTGCGGCTGACTGTTCCCGTGGCCGAGACCGAGCCGTTCCCGCCGGTTTCCTTCGGTTTCCGCGGCGCCGATATGACGGATCCGTGAGTACGGGTCCGACGGATCCGTGAGCGCGGATACGACCAACGCACCATCGAAAGCAGGACCAGCAGTGACAGCAACACCGCAGACGTGGACCGGCCGTTGGGTCGCCGACCGGGCCGGGATCGCACTGACCGGCTCCGAGCGCCTCCCCGAACTCGTCGGCCTGGCGCTCCGCTCGGGGAACCCCCGGCGCGCCCACCTGCTGGTCTCCAACGTGCTCGGCAAGCACGTCCCGCAGCAGCCCTCGGTGGTCCACGGCGCCGGGCTCGAACTCGGCCGCCGGGTGCGCGAACTGCTCGGCGCGCGGGCGGCCGGGCGGGCCGTCGTGCTCGGCTACGCGGAGACCGCCACCGGCCTCGGCCACAGCGTCGCCGACGGTCTGGACGCCCCCTACCTGCACTCCACCCGCCGCCCGGTGCCCGGAATGACCCCGCTCGGCGGCTTCGAGGAGGAGCACTCGCACGCCACCTCGCACCTGCTGCTCCCGGCCGACCCCGCGCTCCTCGCCGGGGACGGGCCGCTGGTGCTGGTGGACGACGAGTTCTCCACCGGCAGGACGGTGCTCAACACCATCCGCGACCTGCACGCCCGCCACCCGCGCGGGCACTACGTGGTGGTCGCACTGGTGGACCTGCGCTCGGCGGCCGACCGGCGGCGGCTCGACGAGGCCGCCGCCGAACTCGGCGTCCGGCTGGACCTGGTGGCCACCGCGAGCGGGGGCGTCGAGCTTCCCGAGGACGTCGTGGCGCGGGCCGAGCGGCTGATCGCGGCGGAGGCGTCGGGCGGCGTTCCGGCTGGTGTCCCGGGGGACGTGCCGGTGGACGTGCCGGGTGCGGCGGCGCCGGTGGCCGCCGTCGCGCCGCTCGTCCGGGTCGCACTGGACTGGCCCGCCGGGCTCCCGGACGGCGGCCGGCACGGCTTCACCGCCCACGACCGCGCCCGGCTGGACGCCGCCCTGCCGCACCTGGCCGGGCAGCTCGCCGAAGCCCTGCCCGCCGGTGCCCGGCGGGTGCTGGTGCTCGGCTTCGAGGAACTGATGTACGCGCCGCTGCGGCTGGCCGGCGCCCTCGACGAGCGGCTCGGCGGCGACCGCGTCCGGTTCTCCACCACCACCCGCTCGCCCGTCCTGGCGGTGGACGATCCCGGCTACGCCATCCGCACCCGGCTGGTCTTCCCCGCCCACGACGACCCTCAGGACGGCGGCTCGCCCGAGCGCTACGCGTACAACGTGGCCCCCGGCAGCGACCCGGCACGGCGCTTCGACGCCGTGGTGCTCGTGGTGGACGACGTGGCCGACACCCCGGCGCTGCACGAGGGCGAACGCGCGCTGCTCGGCCAGCTGCGGCGGGTCACCGACCGGGTGGCGCTCGCCGTGCTGCCCTCGCACCGGCCGGTGCCCGTGCCCGCCGCGCGGCGGGCCGAGGCGCCTCCGGCGCTCCCCGCGCCGCTGTACGGGCCGGCCTTCTCCTCCTACCCGGCCGAGGAAGTGGCCTGGCTGCTCAAGGACCTCTCCGGGGTCGCCCTCGAAGCCCCCACCGAGGAACGCGAGGAGGCCGTCCAGAACGGCGGCGCGCACTACGCCGAGTCGCTGCCGGTCGAGTACCAGCCCAGCCCCGAGTACCAGGAGCTCTTCCACCAGGCGCTGCGCGGCTCCGCGGGCCGGATCGCGCTCGCCGTCGGCACCGTCGCCGAGACGCTGCTGCGCGAGCGCGGCCCCGGACTGGTGCTCGCCTCGCTGGCCCGGGCCGGCACGCCCGTCGGCATCCTGATCCGCCGCTGGCTGGCCCACGCGCACGGCCTGTCCGTGCCGCACTACGCGCTCTCGATCGTGCGCGGACGCGGCATCGACCCGGTCGCGCTGCGGTACCTGGCCGCCCACCACCGGGCGCAGGACGTGGTGTTCGTGGACGGCTGGACCGGCAAGGGCGCGATCACCCGCGAACTGGCCGACGCGCTGACCGGCACCGGCTTCGACCCGGACCTCGCGGTGCTCGCCGACCCGGGCCGCTGCGTGCGGACGTACGGCACCCGGGACGACTTCCTGATCCCGTCCGCCTGCCTCAACTCCACGGTCTCCGGGCTGGTTTCGCGCACCGTCCTGCGCGCCGGACTGATCGGGCCGGACGACTTCCACGGCGCCAAGCACTACGTCGAACTGGCCGGGAGCGATGTCTCGGCGGCCTTCCTGGAAGCGGTGGCCGCCCGCTTCGACGAGGTCCGTGCCGCGGCGGCCGAGGGCGCCGACCGGCTCGCCGCCGACCCGCACCGGGCGCCCGACTGGGCCGGTTGGGCCGCCGTCGAGCGGATCAGCGCCGAGTACGGCATCGACAACGTCAACCTGGTCAAGCCCGGCGTCGGCGAGACCACCAGGGTGCTGCTGCGCCGCGTCCCCTGGCGGATCCTCGCCCGGCGCGGCGCCGGCGCGGACCTCGACCACGTCCGGCTGCTCGCCGCCCAGCGCGGCGTCCAGGTCGAGGAGGTGGACGGCCTGCCGTACACCTGCGTCGGGCTGATCCACCCCCGCTACAGCCGCGGGGCGACCGGGGGCGACGGGCGCGCGGTGGCGTCGGACGTCGGCCTGGGCTCGGGATCGGTGTCGGGTGCGGGTGTGGGTGTGGTTTCGGATGCGGCTACGGCTACGGCTACGGCTACGGATGCGGTTTCGGTTTCGGTACCGGGGAGGGATTCCTGATGGGTGTTCTGGTGGCCAGCGACCTCGATCGGACACTGATCTACTCCGAGCGGGCCATGGCCCTGGCCGGGCCCGACCGGCTCGCGCCGAGGCTGCTCTGCGTCGAGGTGTACCAGGGGCGGCCGCTGTCCTTCATGACCGAGCGTGCCGCCGGACTGCTCGCCGAACTCGCCCGGCACGCCTGCTTCGTCCCGGCCACCACCCGGACGCCCGAGCAGTACGGGCGGGTCAGCCTGCCCGGCCCGACGCCGGACTGGGCCCCCGCGTACGCGATCTGCGCCAACGGCGGGCAACTGCTGGTGGACGGCGTGCCGGACGCCGACTGGCGGGCCGAGATCACCGGGCGGATCGCCGCCGGCTCGGCCCCGCTGGAGGAGGTCGTCCGGCGCCTCGCCCTGTGCGCCGACCCGGAGTGGACGCACAAGCGGAAGGTCGCCGACGAGCTGTTCGCCTACCTGGTGGTCGAGCGCGCCGACCTGCCGGACGGCTGGCTGGCAGAGCTGAGCGGCTGGTGCGCCGAGCGCGGCTGGACGGTCTCCCTGCAGGGACGCAAGGTGTACGCGGTGCCCGCGCCGCTCACCAAGAGCGCTGCGCTGGCCGAGGTCGTCCGGCGCAGCGGCGCGGACACCGTACTGGCGGCCGGCGACTCGCTGCTCGACGCGGACCTGCTGCTCGCGGCGGACGCGGGCTGGCGCCCGGGGCACGGCGAGCTCGCGGACCGCGGGTGGACGGCCCCCGGCGTCACCGCCCTGGCGGAGGTGGGGGTGGCGGCGGGGGAGGAGATCGTCCGGCGCTTCCTGGCCGGGGCCTCGGCCGTGCCGGTCACGGCCTGACGGCCGGGAGCCGGGAGCCGGGAGCCGGGGCCGGGAGTCGGCGGGTGCGTGTGCCCCGGGTCAGCCGCAGCAGCCGCCGCCGCAGCAGCCACCCCCGCCGCCCCCGGACGCGGGGGCCTGCCGGCCGGCGGCCGCACCGCCCGTGACGGCAACGGCGGACAGCAGCTTCACGGTGTCCTCGTGGCCCTCCGGGCAGACCGCGGGATCGTTGGCCAGGGCCATCGGGCGGCGGAGCTCGAAGGTGGCGCCGCAGGAGCGGCAGCGGAAGTCGTAGCGTGGCATACCGGCAGGGTACCCAGCAGGGGTGTCCGTCGGCAGTCCGGCCGGGGCACCACTCCGTCCCGCTGCCGGTGCCACCCGCCCCACCCCCCGTGCTACCGGTGGCCGCCGAGGTCGCCGCGGATCAGCCCGATCACCCGCGCCGCGGTGTCCCGCACCGCCGCGAGCTCGGTCAGGAAGTGCCAGTAGTCGGGGTGCCGGCCGGCCGCCTCCAGCGCCGCCACCGCACGGTCCAACCGGGCCACCGCCTCGTCCAGCGGGGCGGCGTGCCGCGGATCCGGCGCGCTGCGCCCGGCCATCGCCAGCCGCTGGGCGTCCCGGATCGCGAAGCGGGCGCGCTCGATCTCCCGGTTGGGGTCGTGCTGCACCTCGTTCAGCTGCCGCAGCCGGTCGTTCACCGCGGCCACCGAGCCGTCGGCGGTCTCCAGCAACGCGCGGACCGTCCCGATCGCGGCGGTGGCGTCCGCCCAGCGCTGCTCGTCCCGGGCCCGGGCGGCCTCGGCGAGCTTGCGCTCGGCGGAACGACCGGTCTCGGCGACCTGGTCCGGCACCCGCTGGAGATCCTGCCAGCAGGCGGTGCTGAACCGGCGGCGCAGCTCGCTCAGGGCGGGATCGACCGTCGCCGCCTTGGTCTCCAGGGCCTGGATGCGGGTCCGCAGGCTCGCCACCCGCCGGTCGATCTCCCGCGCCCGCTCCGGCAGCTGCCCGGCATCGGCGGCGATCGCCTCGGCGCGCTGCTTCACGTCGTCCGCGCGCCGCAGGGTGTCGGCGACCCCGTGCCGGGCCGGGCCCTCGTTCAACCGGCCCAGCTCGGGCGCCAGTTCGGCCAGCCGGGCCGCCAGGTCGTCCGCCCGGAGGCCGGCGCCGCGCGCCTCGTCCAGCGCGGTGGTGGCCGCCAGCAGCGCCCGCTTGGCCAGCTCGACCGCCGGGGTGACCCGCATCAGCTGCCGCTCGGCGTGCTCGACGGTCGGCTGCAGCCGCCGCAGGAAGTCGCCCAGCTCCGCCCGGGCCGAGCCGAGCTGGCCCTTCACGTCCGCCAGCAGACGGGTGGCCTGCGCGGCCGTCCCGGCGTCCAGGGTCTCGCTGTCCAGGTTGTGGGCGTCGAGCGCGGCGAGGTAGTTCACCGTGACCTGCTCGACCCGGCCGGAGATCGCCGCCAGGTCGGCCAGCGCGCGCTGGGCCGTCGGGCCCTCCTCGGCGGCGCGGACCGTCTCCACCGCGAGCTGCACCTCGCGCTGGGTCTCCTCCAGCTCGTAGAACGCCTCCTGGGCCGCCGCCCGGGCCTCCCGGGCCTGCGCCCGTCCGCCCTCGCCGCCGCCGCGCCGCCCCCACCAGCCACCGGTCCCCGCCGAGGCCAGCCCGACCGCCCCCAGCGCGCCCGCCAGCACCACCGGCAACACCAGGGCGTCGGCCAGCGCACTCCCCGCCCGACGCCGCCCCCGCCCGCTCCCGCCGGCCACCGTCACTGCGCGCTCCCTGCTCCGACCCGCTGATCCGGCCCCATTCTCCCCGATCCCCCCGCCGGCCCGTCACCCCCTCCCGCCTCATCCACCGCACGGCCCCGCACCCCACCGGCCACCCGGCCCCCACCACCCCCCGGGACCAGGTACCCTAGCCTTTCGTCGTGCGCCCGCCGGGCCACGGCAGGGGGCGCGTAGCTCAGTGGTAGAGCGCTGCTCTTACAAAGCAGATGTCGGCGGTTCGAAACCGTCCGCGCCCACCAGCACAGATGCCCCGGACCGAAATCGGTCCGGGGCATCTGACATTTCAACCTGACATCAGTGGCGGGGCATGAGCCAGGACCTCGTGGCAGACAGCCCTCACGGAGAGTCGGCTCGCGATGGGTAGCAGCGGACGCCTACTCCCGCCCGGGTTGGCCTCGCAGACATGCCGGACAGGTCCATCTAGCCAGCGTTAGCGAAGCTTGGAAGCTGATTGCTTCGGCCTTGCGTCGATGAACATCGGCTTGATTTCTACTCCGTATTCCTCGGAGGTTCTTGCTGCGAGCAGCCTGACTTCCCCAAGGAATTTTGGATCGAAGTGCTTATTTTCGTATCCAATGCAGACGAAGATCCCATGCTTGATTTCTTCGGACTTCAAGTACTGTACCGTCTGCTTTGTCAGTCCATGCCAGAAGCCCGTATTGCTCGCGAGCTTCATTTCAATCAGGGCTCGAGATGACCAGCTCTGAACAAATTTGAAGTCAACGGGACCTCTGCCGGCGTTGGCCTCTGATGTAATGTCGATTTTGTGAGCTCGGCAGTAGTGTGAGGCTGCGAAGCGAAAAAGGGATTGACAAGCGCTTTCGGGGCGAAACCTATCCTTGTCCCAGAGAAGTCGCCATCCGTCTGATTGCTCAATTCCATGTCCGTAGGCTTCCACGAGGGATTCGATGAATCGCTGGAACTCTTCGGCTTTGGTCGGAGTAAAAGCGAGCGGGTTTTCATGAGCCAGCGACATTCCCAGCTCATAAGTGGTGGTCCTCAAGAGCGGGTCGTTCACGATATCGTATGGAGACTTCTCGCGAGACTCGCACACCCGCATGAAGTCCTTGACGAGTTCTGGGTTCTGGCGCGCCATTTGGGCTTTCAATGCGGCCGGGACTTTCCAGGCGAGGTCATAGTTGAAGTTGCCGCGCAGGGTTTCCGGCTCTTCCCGCCATGCCCAATCCCAGAATTCGTCCGGTCCAACAGTGAGGAGCTCTCGCAGGAAACGGGCAGGGGCGAGGAGTACCCCTGAGCCTGTGTATGGGTTTCTGGGGAGGTCGACCAGTTCATCCCTCCACCTGGCGCTGGCGTTGTCCCACGAGGAGTGTTTGACGCGAATCTTCTCCATCGGCACTGAGTGGCGAACTGCGATGGCTTGCGTATACTTGATGAAGTATGATTTAAGTACATTGCAAACCATGTCGCTAATTCGATCCAGGCCCATTCCTTCCTGGAATAGAACTAGTTCTTCGATGTGCTCGACGGACTCAATGTCGTGGCCCACTGCAACTTTGGCGCTCGCGAGCATAGGCCCTTGGAGCCCTTTCCCCGCACCGGACCCTTTCGGGCTTCCTTCGGTTACTCCCAAGCAGAACTCATCTGGCTCTGGGAAAAGAAGAAGGGACTTGGCCTTGCTCCATGAGGGTGATTTCTCATTCCCCTTGGACCCTTTTACTAGTGCCAGTACCATGGCAAAAAAGTCGATCATGTCGTCATGGGAATGTGCCCAGAACTCTTCCTGATCGTCATAAATCAAGAAGGGGTCGACGCAAAGGTTGGTATCTGCTAGCAGCAGGGGGTCAAACCAATCGTCCTCCTCGGAACGAACAACGCCGAACGTCTCACTGAACCGCATGTGTCCTCCCAATGGCCCATCTGGCTAACCAACCGATGCTCCCACAGCATCCGCAAGCGGTCACTAGGGTGTGCTTACCGAAAGAGCATCTGAGATCGGACTGTAGTCGGGGGGACCGACAAATCCCCTTAATCGAATGCGTGTTCAAAATGCTGGTACCCGTGCCATGCGTATGTCGCCGGTCGGCATCGACCCGGGACATACGCATGCCGTCGTCGTGCTACCAGCGGCGCTTGAGCAGTCGGTCCATATTGTCGAGCGCCTCGCGTTGAGTGTCCTGCGCCACGTGGGTGTAGACGTTCATCTTGAGCCCGATCTGGCTGTGGCCGAGGATCTCCATCACCACCCGGGGCGGCACCCCGCAGGCGACGAGCAGCGCCGCGCACCCGTGCCGGGTGTCGTGCAGCCGGACCGCCAGGACCTCAGCGGCCTTCGACACCCGGACGAACGAGCGGTAGAGGTTGGTCGGCTCGATCGGCCGACTGGTCCGGGTGATGAAGATGTAGTCGCTCTCCTCCCATTTCTCTCCGGCCGCACGCCGGGCATCGTCCTGCCGCATCCGGTGCCAGCGCAGCGCCACCACGCAGATCCGGGGGAGCAGCACCGGTCGGCGCTTCCCGTTCTTCGTCGTGTCCGCGTACAGCTCACCGCGGATGCGCGGCACCTGCTCGCGGACGACCAGGACCCGGTGGTCGAGGTCGACCTCAGACCAACGGAGCCCGACGATCTCGCCGCGCCGAATGCCGAGAGTGATGGCCAGCACGAACGCGGCGTAGAGCGGATCGGGGCGGCTGGCCGAGAGGAAGGTCAGCGTCTGGTCAAGCGTCCACGGCTTGACCTCACGGCTCGTCACCCGGGCCGGCGGAACCAGCGTCGCGACGTTCCGCACGATCAGCTCGTCCCGGCACGCGGCGCTCAGCGCCGAGCGGAGCACCTGGTGAGACTCCTTCGCGGTGGCGGCGCTGGACTGCTTGGTGACCTTCGCCAGGAAGGTCCGCACGTCGCGCGGGCTCAGCGTCTCCAGACCCTTGGCGCCGAGCAGGGAGACCAGGTAGAGGCGCACGTGCGTCTCGTACTTGGCGTGGGTGGTCTTCTTCCGCTGGGGCTTGATGAAGTGCTCCAGCCAGTACGGCAGCCACTCGGAGAGCTTCGCCGACCGGGTTGGGGTGGCGACGCCCTGCTTGGCGCGTTCCACCAGCTCCTTGCGCTTGGTATCGCACTGGTCCCAGGTCTTCCCGTAGACGAACTTGCGGGCCGTCGTGCCGTCGTGCCGTCGGGCTGCGGGACGTAGACGGCGGCCTGGTATCGGCCGTCCTTGCGCTTGGTCACGGTGCCGGCGCGATTCGGGTTGCGCTTGGCCATCAGGCGGCTTCCTTCCCGCAGAGCTGATTCGGCAGAAGACCGAGGACTTTCGTCTCGGCATTTAAGGAAATCAACCCCAGTGCCCTTGGCTGGTTGTGACATCAACGGCGGCGCACGTGCACGATCGCAGGGGCGCGTGGATGGACTGACGCGTGACTATCGAGATGACCGTGTCCTCGTCGGGATACTGGTAGATCGAACTTACAAAGCAGATGTCGGCGGTTCGAAACCGTCCGCGCCCACCCCGTGAACAGCTGAAACGCACACTGCGGCCCAGGTCGGGAGCATGATCCCGACCTGGGCCGCAGTCGTTCCCGCGGGCTGGGCACAGGTCTTGGCGTGCCGGGCCGGGGGTGGGGGAGCCCGGTGCCTCCGACCGGGATGGGCGGGGGCACCGGGCTGTTGCCGTGTTGGCGGGGGTCAGACCTCGATCACCCGGAGGGCGGGGTGGTCGACGGTGTTGAGGTAGAGCTTCTCCTTGGTGCCCTCCTGCTCCAGCTCGACGACGAGCCGGTAGCGGTAGAGGCCGGGCTTGGCGGTGCTGAGGACGGTGCCGGCCCAGTAGTAGTAGACGGGGGTCAGCGGGGAGCGCATGCGGTCGGGCATGCCGTAGATCTTGAGCTCGGTGAAGAGCTTCCGCTCGGCCACGTCCTCCTCGTCACCGAGTTCGGTGTCGAGGACCACGATGTTGTTGATCTTCGGCATGGGCGGCCAGGTGCCGTCCAGCCGGCGCTCCATGTCGATCGGGCGGATGATCCAGTTGATCACCTGGCCCTGCTTGCAGACGGTCTCCAGCTGCCGGGTGCCCTGGCCGGACCCGCCGACGCTGTTGTCCATCATGTACATCGCGTCGCCCAGCGAGCGGTTGGCCGTGGCCCGCTCCATGTTGACGAACGTGACGACGTTGAGCTGGACCGAGTTCAGCTGCCCGGGGTTCTGCTTGTCCGCCGAGGTGCTGCGTGCACTGGTTGTCAAGGTTCCTCCTTCGAGCGCGCCGCTCCGAGCGGTCCAGCCGCTCGGAGCCGTCCGCCGCTCAGAGCTGTCAGGTGGCCTGGCCGACCAGGACGGGCGACACAGTGGTGGTGATCGGCTCGACCTGCGTGCCCAGCCGGAACCTGATCCGGTACGGCACGGGCGCCGTGGCGTCCTTCTTCACGGTGCCGGTCCAGTAGGCGACGTCGGTGCCCGGGTACACCTGCCGGACCGGCTCGCAGACCTCGTGGTCGATGTCGATCCCGTCGATGGCCACGAAGGCCTCGCACTCGAGCGCCAGCACGTTCCAGAGCAGCTGGTCTCCGGCCTTGACCTTGGTCCGCAGCTGCTCGGTGCCGAAGTCGGCGGACCCGCCGGCCTTGTTGGTGTCGTACAGGTACAGGTGGCCGGTGGTGCTCTGGGACGCCAGCATGCCCACGCAGTCCACCACCGCGGTGATCGAGATCGGGCGCTTCGGCGTGGTCTTCAGCCGTGGCTTGGTGGTCATCTACTCCTCCTCGTCCTTTCCGGGACTTACTGGTCGGGGGCTCAGCCGAAGGTCGCCGGGGCGATCGGCAGGTAGCCCATGCCGGCCCCGGTGAAGCCGTTCCGCTTGGGTTCCGCGGTGATCCGGAGCTTCGACTCGACGGTCAGGTTGACCGGCTCCCAGGTCCACTCGCCCGACCGCTGGATCAGCTCGTGGAGCTGGATCCGCATCTTGTAGCTGTAGGTCCCGGGCCGGGAGACGTCGACCGTCGCCGACCAGTACCAGCCGTCGGTGACCAGGTCGGGGGAGCCGTACTCGGCCGGGTAGATGATCTTCTCGTCCACGGCCTCGCCGAAGATGTCGGTGATCACCGGTGCCGGGTAGCTGTGGGTGTCCTGGCCGTGGTCGGCGACCACCTTGCCGGTGACGTCCAGGACGCGCTGCCCCGAGAGGGCCCGGCTGCGCGAGGTGCCGTTGACCCGGGTGCCGACGGTCTTCCGGATCCGGGCGAGCGCGGCATCGGTGTCGCCGTTCGCCACCCCGGGCTTCTCGGTCAGGTTCGCGAGCTCGGTGAGCGCCTCCCGCTCGGCCTCCCGCGCCCGGATGGTGTGGTAGCCGCGGGGCACCGTGGGGGGGATCGAACCGAGGCTGTACGGAAGCCAGTTGAGCACCTGCTCGCCGGCCTGCGAGCCGTCGCTCCAGTAGGCGCCGTTGATCGCGGTGACCAACTCGCCGGTGCCCTGGTTCAGGGAGCCCTGGAGCTTCATGTTGTCGAACAGATAGGTGTTGCCGGTCAGGCTCCGGGACTCCAGCGCGTTGCCGACGTCCACGAGCACGATGATCGCCAGTTGTTGGGCCATGCGCCCACCCTCCTTGTCGGTGTTCCGCCTACAGGCACATCAGTGCGGGCGAGTCGATGTGCAGCACGCTGTGCTCGCCCTCGTACATCTGGAGCTCCAGCCGGTAGCGGTACGGCACCCCGGGCACCAGGTACGGCGGGACCACGCCGGACCAGACGTTGAGGTCCAGCTGTCCGTTCGCCAGGTGGTGGCCGGCCGGCGCCGCAGCGGCGTCGGCGCCCTCGGCGGTGCCGTCGGTGGCGCCCGCGGCAGTGCCCTCGGCCGGGGCGGCCGGAGCGGCCGGGGCGGCCGGGTCGACGCCGTACGCGGCCGCGGCGGCCGCGGCGGCAGCGGCCGCGCCCTCGTCCGCCGGCACGAAGCTGATGCTCCGGATCTCGACGGGCGTCTGGAGGTCCACCGCCAGGGCGGACCACTGGACCACCTGGCCCGGCACCACCACGGTGACCAGGTCGGGCGTGCCCTGGTTCTTGCTGTCGAACGACCCGTCGTCGATCAGACAGAGGTTGCCGTTGAGCAGCGTCTTGTCCGAGAGCGCGCCGATCACGTCCACCACGACGGCGATGTTCACTTGCGGCTTCATACTCACTCCATTCCCTCAAATTAACGTTCCGGAGCGGCAGTTGTACCGTCCCGCCGGTCCTGTCAGCCCCGGTCGCGCACCAGCGGCACCTTGCCGACGGACGTCCGCTCGATCTCCGCGGACGCCCTGGGCACGAACTTGACCAGGAACCGGTAACCGGTCTTCTCGATCGAGGCGGGGTTCGCCTCGCCCTGGTTGAACAGCGAGAGCGAGCGGGGCAGCGCGTTGACGAAGACGTGCTGGACCCCGTACGGGCCGAGCGCGGCGTCCGTCCGGTACGTCAGACCGGCGACGTCGTCGACCGAGGCCAGCAGGGTGATCGTCTTGCCCTCGCGGTGGTTCACGAACTGGATCTCGTGGGCGACCACGTCCAGGTCGATCGCCGTGGCCTTCAGCAGGTCCTCGCGCACCGCCTCGTACGCGCGCGGGGCCGAGTACTGGCTGTCGTTCAGGTGCAGGATGTCCCCGGTGCGGCCGGCGAACTCGAACTGGCCGGTCTTCAGCCCGGGCCCGTCCAGCTTCGGGCGGCGGATCATCCGGTCGCCGAGCTTCAGGCGCAGCAGCGGCGCCTCGTGCCCGTGCAGCCGGGTGACGACCAGTTCGCCCTCCTCGCCCTCGGCGACCCAGCGGCCCCGCTCGTCGACGATCTCCACCAGGTGCAGCCCGGGAACGGCCGCCAGGCAGGGGGACTCCTCCGTCAGCTGCAGCCCGATGGTCTCGGCCTGGGTGGCGGCGAAGTAGCTGAGGATCGTCAGGTTCGGGTACATCGCCTTGAGTTCGGCCCGCTTGCGCTGCGGCAGCACCCCGCTCCCGTACAGCGCCACCCGGAAGCTCTCCTTGGCCTCCTGACTCATGCCGGCGCCGAGCTCGCTGAGGATCGCGATGCCCGCGGTGATCCCCATCAGCGCCTTCGGGCCCGGGTAGGAGAACATGTGCTCCAGCACCGGGGCGGTGACCGGTCCCGCGCCGATGTAGTTGATCCCCGGCACCTGGGACAGCACCCCGCCCACCATGGTGCCGCTGCTCCACATCTGGTAGTCGGCCAGGGTGGTGTACAGCCACTTCGGGTCGCTGCCCGGCAGGTACTTCCCGAGCTGGTAGTCGCCCATGAACCGGCCGGCCACCTCGTAGGTGTCCCGCAGCTCCCGCAGCGAGTACACCGACTCCAGCGGCTTCCCGCCGCTGGTGCCGCCGCTGGCCACGATCTCGAAGCCGCCGCGGGTCAGCGGCACCACCATGCCCGGGCGCGAGTCCATGAAGAACTCGCGCTGGGTCTCCTTGTCGGACAGCGGGATCCGCTGCCAGTCCTCGTACGACCGCGGGGCGTCGTCGACGCCGGCGCCCGACAGCCGGCTGCGCCACAGCGGGTTGAGCCGCACCGTGTTGACCATCTGCTGGAGGCGGCGCAGCACCAGGGCGTCCTGGATCTCGTGCGAGACCTCGCTGTAGGGCGTCTGGCAGACCCGCTCGCACTCCTGGAGCTTGCTCGCGAACGAGGGGAGCTTCTCCACCGCGTCGACCGACTCCGGCTTCAGCTCCCATTCGGGGATCAGCCAGCTCGCCAGTTCGTCGGCGCCGCCGGGTGCCGCCGGCCGGGCGGGCGCGGTACTCACTGCACTCATCGTCAATTCCCCGTCCTTCTGTTGTTCACTCGTTCATGTGTCGCGGTTCGTTCGGCCGCGATTTCTCGGCCGCGTTTTCCCGGCTGCGACAACCGGTGTCATTCACTCGGTGTCGTTCACTCGGATGTTCACTCGGTGTCGTTCACTCGGTGTTGTTCACTCGGCGTCGGCCAGGAGATCGGTGCCGACCCGCCTGATCTCGCCCAGCAGCATCCGGAAGTGTTCGGCGGTGATCTCGTGGTTCATCATCACCACGCGCAGAGCGGCGACCCCGTCGATGTTCACCTTGGAGATGAAGAAATTCCCCCGGATCTTGATCCGGTTCCTGATCGCCACCTGGAGGCGGTGCACGCGTTCGTCCGGAAGCGCGGCGGGGCGGTAGCGGAAGCAGAGGATGTTCGCCTCCGGCCGGTGCACCGTCTCGAAATCCGGTTCGTCCAGCAGGATCCGGTGGATTTCCTCGGTCAGCCCGCAGAGGTATTCGATCTTCTCGGCGAACAGGGCCCGGCCGTAGACGGACCAGAGGGTCCACAGCGGCATGATCATGGGCCGCTTGGTGCACTCGAAGTTCCTGGCGCCGCTGTCGAGCTCCGTGTAGCGGTCGGGCTCCTCGTCGAAGACGTAGCTGGCGCGCTGCTGGAAGGCGCCGAGGCTGTCCTCCTTGTTCCGGTAGAACAGCAGCGTGCAGGGCGCCGGGACGAACATCATCTTGTGTGCGTCCCAGGCCAGGGAGTCGACCTTGTCGATTCCCCGCAGCTTGTGCCGGAGCCGGTCGGAGACCAGCAGGCTGGCGCCGTGCGCGCCGTCGACGTGCAGCCAGATGCCGGCTTCCCGGGCGATGTCGGCGAGTTCGTCGAGCGGGTCGAAGGCGCCGACCGAGGTGGTGCCGGCCGAGGCGACCATGGCGAAGACCTGCAGCCCCCGCCGCTCGGCCTCCTCCAGGGCGGGCCGCACCTGCTCCAGGCAGATCTGCTGCTCCCGGTTGATCGGCAGGCGCACGATCTGCGACTCGCCGATCCCCAGGATCCCGGCCGCCCGCGAGACGCTGTAGTGCACGTCCGCCCCGACCGCGATGGCCGGGCGGAGCAGGCCGTCGGCCGCCGGGCTGCCGTCCGACCAGAAGTCGGGAAACGCCTTGTTCCTGGCCGCCAGCAGCGCTGTCAGGTTGGCCAGCGACCCGCCCGAGGTCGTCACCATGGCGTAGGAGTCCGGCTCCCACCCGATGAACCGGTTCAACTCCTCGGCCATGAGGCGCTCGGCCACGCTGGGCAGCTGGCCCGCCTCGTAGAACGAGGACGGCTGGTTGACCACCGAACCGACGAAGTCGACGATCCCGCTCAGCGGCACCACGCCCGAGAACTGCCGGCCCATGTACCCGGGCGAGTGGACCTGGATTCCCGTCCTGATGTACAGGTCGGTGATCTCGTCCAGCCGCTTCTCGTCGAAGGGCGCGATCTTCCCGCGCTCGGGGGTCATCAGGGCCCTGGCGGCCTGGGTCAGCGTTTCGGGGTCGATCAGGTCGAGCCCTCTGATCGAGGAATCGGCCAGGTGGCTTTCCAGCCGGCTCAGTACCGTCTCGGAATTGACCCGGAACAGCTCGGGGTCGAACGTGCCGGCGAGCATTCCGTCGTCGTGCGTTTTCCCGACCCCGGGAGTTGCGGGGCGACCCGGCTTCTGAGTGCCGAGCAGCGATCCGACTCCGCCTTTTTGCTCGATCGTCTTCTGATTCGAGCGAGATTCCACCATAGGAGCCCCCCAATGGCCCTTGTCGAGGACATCGAGACTTTCCCTTTTCGGCACGCCCGGTGTCCAGTTGGGTCACTCCAACGGGTGAATCTTCATTTTCTATCCGCGTTCGATTGCGCGCGGTCGCGATGCGACTCCGGTGCGTCACCGTCACTGTTGTCGCTGGTCGGATCGATGCGGTGTTCCATCACATTTCGAACAGTCGAGTCGAACGTCGCTCGGAATATTCGAACGTGAGCCGGGAATGTGCCGTTTTCGCCCGTCGGTTCGTCCGGAGGGTCTGTTTTGGCCGCTCTGGCCGGTAACCGGCAGAAGTTCTGCCGGTTGCCCGTGTCACATCCGTTCCCGGGGCCTGGCGATCCCGTCGGCGAGGAGGTGGGATGGCCGATGTGGCGATCGATGCGGTGCTGTGTGACGTGGACGGTGTGATCCGGTTCTTCGACGACGGCCGGGTGGCGGCGTTGGAGCGGGCGGCGGGAGTGGCGCAGGGGAGCACGGCGGCGGTCGGGTACGCGCCGGAGAACGACCTGCCGCTGCTGCTCGGGCGGATCGGGAAGACGCAGTGGGTGGACTCGATCGCGCGGGGCCTGGCCGGCCGGATGACGGAGGCCCGGGCGCGCGGGCTGGCGGAGGCGTTCGCGGACTCGCCGTTCCGGGCGGACGAGACGGTGGTGCGGCTGCTGCGGCGGGTGCGGGAGCACTGCCGGGTGGTGCTGGTGACCAACGCGACGGCCTGGCTGGACGAGGACCTGGCGTCGCTGGGGCTGACGGATCTGGCGGACGCCGTGGTGAACAGCTCACGGGTGGGCAGCGCCAAGCCGGACCGGCGGATCTACGAGATCGCCGTCGAGCGGGCCGGGGTGGCGCCGGAACGGTGCCTGTTCGTGGACGACCGCCGGGAGAACGTGGACGCGGCGGTGGCGCTGGGCATGACCGGGGTGCACTACCGGGGGTCGGAAGACCTGCGGCGGGCGCTGGCGGGGGTGCTGGGGTAGCGGGTTCCGGGGTTTCGGTGCGGCTGGTGTGCGTGCGGTCGTGGGTTCCGGGGTTTCGGTGCGGCTGGTGTGCGTGCGGCCGTGGCTTCCGGGCAAGCGGTGTGCGTGCGGCCGTGGGTTCCGGGGCAGACGGTGTGCGTGCGGCTGTGGGTTCCGGGACGGCCGGTGAACGCGCGGCCGTGGGTGGCGGGGCCGCGGGCGGCGGGCGACGATCGGATGGACCGGGCGGACCGGGCGGATCCCTGAGGACGGTGGGCGGATGGCCGAGCAGGTGGGGGAGTCACGGGCGGAGCTGTCCTCGCGCCTGAACTGGCTGCGCGCGGCCGTGCTGGGGGCCAACGACGGCGTGGTGTCGACGGCGGGCCTGGTGACCGGTGTGGCGGGTGCGGCGGGCTCCCGGACGGCGCTGCTCGCGGCCGGGGTGGCCGGGCTGCTGGCGGGGGCGATGTCGATGGCGGCCGGCGAGTACGTCTCGGTCAGCACCCAACGGGACACCGAGCGGGCCGCGTTGGCGCAGGAGCGGCGGGAGCTCGCGGAGGACCCGGAGGGGGAGCTCGACGAACTGACCGACTACTACCGGGGCAGCGGGCTGGAGGACGGCCTGGCCCGGGAGGTCGCGACGGCGCTGACCGAACGGGACGCGCTGGCCGCCCACGCGCAGACCGAACTCGGCATCGACCCCGACGTGTTGACCAATCCGTGGGAGGCCGCGCTGGCCAGTGCGGCGGCGTTCACGCTGGGCGCGCTGGTGCCCCTGTTGGCGGTGCTGCTGCCGCCGGAGTCCTGGCGGCTGCTGGTGACGGTGGTGGCGGTGGTGGCCGCGCTCACCCTGTCGGGCTGGGGGAGCGCCCGGCTGGGCGGGGCCGGCCCGGCCCGGGCGGTGCTGCGCAACGTCGTGGGCGGGTTGCTGGCGATGGCGGTGACGTACAGCGGGGGTGTGCTGCTGGACCGGGTCACCGGGTGAACGCGGGGTCCGGGCGGGCGGGGGGCCGGCCGGGTGGCCGGGGGCGGTCGGTGGCCGGGCGGTGGCGCGGTGTCCCGTGGACACCCCCGGTGACGGTCCCGGCCGGCTCGACAGGCGAGCCGCTGCGGCCTGTGTTTGTGTGGCTGCAAACCGCTTGGGAGAGGTGAAACGCCGTGACCATGCCCCCGTTCGGATCGAACGATCCGTTCTCCGACCTGCTCAGCCGGTTCTTCGGGATGAGCCCGCTGGCCTCCCCGCCCGCCGTGCAGCGGGTACCGATCGGGCGGCTGCTCAGCGAGTCCTCGCAGGAGCTGCTCGCGCTGGCCGCGCGACGGGCGGCCGAGGACGGCTCCAGCGACCTCGACACCGCGCACCTGGCCTGGGCGGCCACCCGGGTGGAGCCCTCGCGCCGGATGCTGGAGCGGGCCGGCATCGACCCGGACCGGCTCTCCGGTGACCTGGAGCACGCCCTGCCGTCCGGCAACCCCGACGCGGTGGACGGCCGGCCGGCGCTCACCCCCTCGGCCAAGCGCGCGCTGCTCGCCGCGCACGCCCGCTCGCAGGAGGCCGGCGCCTCGTACATCGGTCCGGAGCACATCCTGGGCGCGCTGCTCGACCAGGAGCGCTCGGGCGCCGGCGTGGCGCTGCGCAACGCGGCGCCCTCCCAGGAGGCGCTGAAGTCGGTGCTGGAGGGGCGCGGCACCGGCGGCGAGCGCAGCAGCACGGGCGCCCACCCGAGCGAGACGCCGACGCTGGACGAGTACGGGCGCGACCTCACCGAGGAGGCGCGCTCCGGCCGGCTGGACCCGGTGGTGGGGCGGGCCGAGGAGATCGAGCAGACCGTCGAGATCCTCTCCCGGCGGACCAAGAACAACCCGGTGCTGATCGGCGAGCCGGGCGTCGGCAAGACCGCGATCGTCGAGGGCCTGGCCCAGCGGATTGTCTCCGGGGACGTGCCGCAGAGCCTGCGGGAGAAGCGGGTGGTCACCCTCGACCTGACCGCCCTGGTGGCCGGGTCCAAGTACCGGGGCGAGTTCGAGGAACGGCTGAAGAACGTGATCGACGAGGTCACCGCGGCCGAGAAGAGCGTCATCCTGTTCCTGGACGAGCTGCACACCGTGGTCGGCGCGGGCAGCGGCGGCGAGGGCTCGATGGACGCCGGCAACATCCTCAAACCGGCGCTCGCGCGAGGGGAGTTGAGCGTGGTCGGCGCGACCACCCTGGACGAGTACCGCAAGCACGTGGAGAAGGACGCCGCGCTGGAGCGCCGCTTCCAGCCGGTGCTGGTGCCCGAACCGAGCGTCGAGGAGACGATCGAGATCCTCCAGGGGCTGCGCGACGCGTACGAGGCGCACCACCAGGTGCGGTTCACCGACGAGGCGCTGGACGCCGCGGCGACGCTCTCCGACCGGTACGTCAGCGACCGCTTCCTGCCGGACAAGGCGATCGACCTGCTGGACCAGGCCGGTGCGAGGGTCCGGCTGCGCAGCCTGAGCGGGTCCACCGAGGCGACCGGGGTGCGGGACCGGATCACCAAGCTGAAGCGGGAACTGGACGAGGCCGTCGCGGACGAGGAGTTCGTCCGGGCCGCCAACCTGAAGACCGAACTGCGGCGGACCGAGGACGAGTTGGCGGCGGTCGCGGAGTCCCGCGAGGAGGTCGTCGACGTGACGGCCGACGACATCGCGCAGGTGCTCTCCTCCCGGACCGGCATCCCCGTCGCGGAGCTGAACGCGACCGAGAAGGAGCGGCTGCTCAAGCTGGAGGACCACCTGCACGAGAAGGTGATCGGCCAGGACGAGGCGGTCACCGCCGTCGCCCAGGCGGTGCGCCGCGGCCGGGCCGGGATGGGCGACCCGGACCGGCCGACCGGCTCCTTCCTCTTCCTCGGGCCGACCGGCGTCGGCAAGACCGAGCTGGCGAAGGCCCTGGCGGCGCTGCTGTTCGGCGACCCGGACCGGATGATCCGCTTCGACATGAGCGAGTTCCAGGAGAAGCACACCGTGTCCCGGCTGGTCGGCTCCCCGCCCGGGTACGTCGGCTACGAGGAGGCCGGGCAGCTGACCGAGGCGGTGCGCCGCAAGCCGTACAGCGTGCTGCTCTTCGACGAGGTGGAGAAGGCCCACCCGGACGTCTTCAACCTGCTGCTCCAGGTGCTGGACGACGGACGGCTGACCGACTCCCAGGGGCGTACGGTCGACTTCCGCAACACCGTGGTGATCATGACCAGCAACATCGGCTCGCAGCGGATCCTCGACCACGCGGGCAACGTGGACGAGATCAGGGACGACCTGATGCGCGACCTGCGGCAGCAGTTCCGGCCGGAGTTCCTCAACCGGATCGACGAGGTGATCGTCTTCCACGCGCTCACCCGGAAGGACCTGCTGTCAGTGGTGGACCTGCTGCTGGAGCGCAGCCGGCGCCGGCTGCGGGCCCAGAACGTCCGGCTGGACGTCACCGAGGCGGCGAAGGAGTACCTGGTCAACCGGGGCTACCAGCCGGAGTTCGGGGCCCGGCCCTTGCGCCGGACGATCCAGTCGGAGCTGGACAACCGGATCTCGAACCTGCTGCTGGACGGCTCGGTGCGGGAGGGGGACACGCTGATCGCGGACGTGAGCGACGGGGAGCTGGTGGTCACGCTGGCCCGGCCGGAGGCGTCGGCGACGTTCGAGGAGGCGGAGGCGGAGGCCGGGGCCTCGACGGAGACCGCGGAGGGCTGACGCCTCCGGGGGCCGGGCCGGGCCGGGGCTGGCTGGGGCTGACCTGGCTGGGGCTGACCTGGCCGGGTCCGATCCGGGGCTTGACCGGGGCCGGGTGTGCTCCCGGGGCTCTCTCCCGCGTTCGGGCGTACTCCAGCGGGAGTACGCCCGAACGCCACTGGTGGAGGACGCGCTGGAGCGGGGCGCGGGTCTAGCTTGTGGGCATGATGTCGCCCACGTCCCCGCCGAACGAGCCGTCCCCGCCCGGCCGGGCGTCGGGCCGGGCGTCGGACGAGCCGCCCGCGCCGTGGCGCCCGCCGTGGGCGCGCGCGGCCAGGGCGGGCTACCCGCTGGGTCTGGCGGCGGCGGTCGCCGTGGTCCAGGTGGTCGGCTCGACGTTCGCCGGGCACAACCAGCACGGGCGGGCCCCGCTGGACGCCTTCGGCTACCTGCTGCTGTTGCTCGGGCCGGCCCTGCTGGTGCTGCGCGACCGCCGGCCGGTCGCGGTGGTGGCCGGCACGTCGGTGGTCACCGCCGGGTACCTGGCCGCCGGGTACCCGTTCGGGCCGGCCTTCGTGAGCTGGCTGATCGCCTGCTGCACGGCGATCGGCTCCGGGCACCGCAGGGCGGCCTGGGCCGGCGCCGCCGGGGTCTATCTGGTGCACCTGCTCGGCACCTTCGCACTGCCGGAGAGCTGGCAGCGCGCGGCCCCGCCCTCCGGCAGCGTCTGGCCGGCGGAGCTCGGGCTGCTGGCCTGGCTGCTGCTGGTGATGGCGGGCGGCGAGCTGGTCCGGTTCCGGCGCGAGCGGATCGCCGCCCACCGGGCCTACCGGCAGCAGCTGGAGGAGCGCCGGGCCAACGAGGAACGGCTCAGGACGGCCCGGGAGTTGCACGACATCCTGGCGCACAGCCTGTCGCTGATCAACATCCAGGCCGGGGTCGCGCTCGCCCTGCTCGACCGGCGGCCGGAGGAGGCCCGCGGCGCGCTGGTCACCATCAAGTCGACGAGCAAGGAGGCGCTCGGTGAGGTCCGCCAGGTGCTCGCGACGCTGCGCGGGCCCGGGGCGGCGCCGCGCGGGCCGGCACCGGGGCTGGACCGGCTGGACGAACTCACCGAGCAGGCGGACCGGGTGGGCCTGGAGACGGAGGTGCAGGAGCGCGGCGATCGGCGCGCGCTGTCCCCCGCCGTCGACCTCACCGCCTTCCGGATCGTCCAGGAGGCGCTCACCAACGTGGTCCGGCACTCGGCGGCCCGGCAGGCGGTCGTGGTGCTGGACTGGCGGGACGAAGCCGTGCTGGTGGTCCGGGTGGAGGACCCGGGGCCCGCGGTGCTCGGTGACGCGGGCGGATCGGGCAGTGGCCTGGCCGGGATGCGGGAACGCGCGTCGGCGTTCGGTGGCACCATCACTGCGGGGCCGCTGCCCGACGGCGGCTTCCGGGTCCGGGCGGAGCTGCCGACACCGAAGGCGGAGAACGATTGATCCGGGTACTGCTCGCGGATGACCAACTGCTGGTGAGGGCGGGCTTCCGGGCCCTGCTGGACCTCCAGGACGACCTCACGGTGGTCGGCGAGGCGGACGACGGCGAGGCCGCGCTGCGGCTCGCCCGCGAGCTGGTGCCGGACGTCGTGCTGATGGACATCCGGATGCCGCGGATGGACGGCCTGGAGGCGACCAGGAGGATCGTCGAGGACCCTGCGCTGTCCTCCGTGCGGGTGGTCGTGCTGACCACCTTCGAACTGGACGAGTACGTCTTCGAGGCCCTGCGCTCCGGGGCGGCGGGCTTCCTGGTCAAGGACACCGAGCCGGCCGACCTGCTGCGGGCGATCAGGGTCGCCGTCGCGGGGGACGCGCTGCTCTCGCCGGGCGTCACCAGACGGCTGATCGGCGAGTTCGCCGCCCGGTCGAAGGCGCCCGAGGCCGCGCCGCAGGGGCTCCCGGACGTCTCGGTGCTGACCGAGCGGGAGCGCGAGGTGCTGGCGCTGGTCGGCATGGGGCTGTCCAACGAGGAGATCGCCCGGCGGCTGGTGGTCAGCCCGCTGACGGCCAAGACGCACGTCAGCCGGGCGATGGTGAAGGTCGGTGCGCGGGACCGGGCGCAACTGGTGGTGCTGGCCTACGAGTCGGGGCTGGTGCGGCCGGGCTGGCTGGGCTGAGCAGCCGGTGGGGCGAGCGCTGGGCTGCCGCTCGGCTCGCGCTCGGCTCGCGCTCGGCTCGCGCTCGGCGAGCGCCGGGTGGGCGTCGGGTGGGCGTCGGGTGATCGCTCGGCTCGCGCTGGGCGGCCGCTGTGCGGGCGCTGAGCCGGCTGCTCCCGACCCGGCGTGTCCCGGGCGGTCCGTACTCTCGGCGGAGTATCCCAACTGCCGCTGCTGGTAGGACGCGTGATGAGGATCCTCGGTGGGACGCTCTGGACATCTCGGGAAACACCCGAGGTCCTGGAGTCCCACCACCGAGGAGTTGAACCAACCATGTACACCCAGCTGGCCGACTGGCACGGCCCTGGCCCGTGGATCCTGCTGATCCCGCTGGTCTGGATCGCCGTGGTGGTCCTGGTGATCGCCGTGCTGCGCCGCACGCTCTGGCGGCGGCACGGTTGCGGGTTCGGGCCCGGTCTCGCGGCCGGTGCGGGGGCCGGTCCGGTGGCCGTCGCGGAGCATCCGCTGGCCGTCCTGGGCCGCCGCTACGCCGAGGGCGACATCGACGCCGAGGAGTACCGCGCCAAGCGGGCCGTGCTCACCGAGCCGCCACCGCGGGGCGAGGCCGGAGGAGGTGGCGCCAGGTGACCACCCCGGACGCCGGACACGGCGTCGCTGTCGGGGCCGTTGATGCTGCCGATGCCGCCGGTGCCGCCGGTGCCGTCGGAATCCACGGCATCGGCGGTATCGGGGCCCGGGGCAGCCCCACCGGGGCCCGGGCGGTCCGGAGGATCAGCCCGTCGCCCCGGGGAAGACCTCCCGCAGCAGCGGGTCCGGCAGTCCGCGCTTGCGCCACTCGCGCGGGTAGCCCAACGAGACCTCCGTGAACGGGACGCCGTCGTAGGTGGTCCGGCGCGGGATGTGGAGGTGGCCGTAGATCATCGCCGCGGTGTTGAACCGGGTGTGCCAGTCGGCCGTCAGCTCGGTTCCGCACCACTGGGCGAACTCGGGGTACCAGAGGATGTCGGTGGGCTGGCGGACCAGCGGGTAGTGGTTGACGAAGACGATCGGGACGTCCGGATCGCAGGCCGCCAACCGCTTCTCGGTCAGCCGGACGCGCTCGCGGCACCAGGAGTCGCGGTCCGGGAACGGGTCCGGGTAGAGCATCCGCTCGTCCGCGCAGACGACGCCGGTCTCGTAGGCGGCCGCCAGGGACTCCTCCTTGGTGGTCGTGCCCGGCGCGCGGAAGGTGTAGTCGTAGAGGAGGAAGAGCGGCGCGATGCGGACGGGTCCGCCCGGGCCCTCCCACAGCGGGTACGGGTCCTCGGGGGTCACCACGCCGAGCCGGCGGCAGCGTTCCACCAGGTGTTCGTAGCGGGCCACCCCGCGCAGCTGGACCGGGTCCTCGGGGTGGGTCCAGAGCTCGTGGTTGCCGGGCACCCACACCACGCGGGCGAAGCGCTCGGCGAGCAGGCCGAGGGCCCACTCGATGCTGGTCGTGATCTCGGCGACGTCACCGGCGACGAGCAGCCAGTCTCCGGGGTGGGAGGGCTGGATCTTCTCCACCAGGTCGCGGTTCTCCTGGTAGGAGATGTGCAGATCGCTCACGGCGAGCAGCCGTCCACCCGTCGGGGTGGTCCGTCCCGGCTGTGCGTCGCTGCGGTTCTCCGTGGTCACTCCTGCCCCCTGATGTTGCCCGGCCGATGGGGCCCACCCTACGGGGCGGGCGGGGGGTGTGGGGCGGGTTGACGGGATCAATCGTTCGAACCGTCGGCCCGGGAGGCGAGGTCAGCCCGGTGGATCGGGGGCGGAGCGGCGGACGGAGGGTGGCGCGAGAGGCGCGGCGGGAACAGGAGGAAGGAGCGGCGGAGGAGGGCGGGAGGCGGGCGTGGAAGGGGAGTTGGCGACGACTCAGGCGCCGAGGTCGAAGAGCACCCCGTGGGAGGTGGCGATGGTGACGGCGAGGATCGCCAGCGAGGCGATGCCGAGGGTCAGGCCGAGGAGGGCGCGGCCGCGTCGGCTGGTGCCGCGGACCAGGGCCAGGACGGCCAGGGTGATGGCGATCGGTCCGAGAACGATGTTGAACAGCAGCAGGCCGGGCAGGCCGAGGAGGAAGGAGGCGACGGCGAGGTTGTCGGCCTCGGCGGTGCTCTGACGGTCCGCCGCCTGGTGGACGGCCCTCTGGCGGGCGGCCATCCGGCCCTCGACCTCCGCGTGGCTGACGCCTCGCCGGCTGATGACCTGGTGGTCGATGCTCTGGTGGCCGGCGCTCTGGCGGCCGGTGACGGTGCTCATGGTGGTGCTCACGAGGGGTTCCTCTCTGTGGAGTTGTCCGCGGAGCGGCCGGGTCAGCGGTTCCGGAGGTGGGCGATGCCCTCGCGGGCGCCGAAGGCGAGCAGCCAGGCGGCGATGCCGGCGGAGGCGGCGAGGAAGACCGGGAGCGAGGTGTGGGCGGCGGTGCCGATCAGGACACCCATGGCGACCAGGGCGGAGAACAGGATCACGGCTGACTCCTTCGGCTGCGGCTGGGACTGCGCCGATTTCGGTTGACAAGTGTTCACTGACTTGGCCTCACTGTACGCCCGGCTGGCGCACTTCGGCAAACGAATGTTTACTGAATGGCGTGAGTCACACCGTGGGGGCCCGACAGGCCCAGAAGCAGCAGAGTCGGCGGGCCCTGCTGGACGCCGGGCTGCACCTGTTGGCTGATCAGAACCTGGCGAGCCTGGGCGTTCGGGAGGTGACCCGCGAGGCGGGGCTCTCTCCGGCAGCCTTCTATCGGCACTTCCCGGACCTCGCCACCCTCGGGGTGGCGCTGGTCGAGGAGTCGCTGGCGAGCCTGCACGTCATGATCCGTTCGGTGCTCGCCGAGGCTGGCGACGCCGAGGAACTGATCGACCGCGCGGTGGACGTGATCCAGCGGCACGTCCGAGAGAACCGGGCGCACGTCCGCTTCCTGGCGCGCGAGCGGCACGGTGGGGTGCGGCAGGTGCGCGAGGCGATCGACGCCGAACTCGGCCGCTTCGCCGCCGAGGTGGGGGCCGCCCTGGGCGTACAGCCGGAGTCGCGGGGGTGGAGCGAGCGGGACCTGCGGATGCTCGCCGAGCTCTACGTCGACCACATGGTCTCCACGGCCGCCGCGCTCCTGGAGGCACTGGAGGCGGACCCGGCCCGGGAGGTGCGGATCGCGGACACCGCGCGCCTCCAGCTGCGCCTGATCAGCCTCGGCCGGGAGCACTGGCAGGCGGACTGACCGTACCCGGAGGGGAGTTGGCGACCCGGCGGGGAGGTGGTCGGGCGGGTGCTGCGCCCGACGCCCCGGGCCTCGCCCCGGGCCGAACCTCGGGCCGCCGCCTCGGGCCGCCGCCTCGGGCCACCGCCTCGGATCGCGCTCCCGGCCGTACCTCGGGCCGCGCCTCGGGCCGCGCCCCGATCCGCGCGCCGGGCGGCGGCAGTTACCGGCCAATGCGGCTTGGGAGGTTCTTGGTAGTGCTTTGACTCTTGACAGTGGGTCATGTCCGCGACAGCTTTGGTGCACCCCCCACTCGTGGACCCCCACACCCGAGAGGTCTCTCATGAAGAAACCGCTCATAGCCACGGCTGCCACGCTCCTGGTCGCCGGGGCCACCGCCTTCGTCGGTGCCGTCCCGTCGGTCGCGGCCTCCGTCGACAAGCCCGCTGCCAAGCCCGTCGCCGCCGTCAACTTCGCCGGGACGGTCGCGCTCAGCAACTGTTCGGGCTCACTGGTCCGGATGCCCGGCTCGGTCGCGAGCGACCCCGCACTCGTGCTCTCCAACGGTCACTGCCTGGAGACCGGTATGCCCGGCCCCGGCCAGGTGGTCCTCAACCAGTCGTCCAGCCGGAGCTTCACCCTCCTCAACGCGAGCGGCGGTGGCGTCGCCACGCTGCGCGCGAACAAGATCGTCTACGGGGCGATGACCGACACCGACGTGTCGATCTACCAGCTGAACACCACCTACGCCTCGATCCAGTCCCGGTACGGGATAGCCCCGTTGACCGTGGCGGCCACCCACCCGGTCCAGGGCACCTCGATCAAGGTCGTCTCCGGCTACTGGAAGAAGATCTACTCCTGCTCGGTCGACGGCTTCGCCTACCGGCTGAAGGAAGCCGACTGGACCTTCAAGGACTCGCTCCGTTACACCTCCACCTGCAACGTCATCGGCGGCACCTCCGGCTCGCCGGTGGTCGACGCCTCGACCAACCAGGTGGTCGCCGTCAACAACACGATCAACGAGAACGGCGAGACCTGCACCATGGACAACCCCTGCGAGGTTGACCAGAACGGTGCGGTGACGGTCCGTCCGGGCATCGGCTACGCCCAGGAGACGTACGGGATACCGGCCTGCTTCGCCGCCGGCAACCGTTTCGACCTCACCCTCCCCGGCTGCACCCTGCCCCGCCCGTAGGACACCGGGAGCACGCCGCTGACCAGCACTCATTCCCCGATGGGCCATCCGCGAACGGCGGGTGGCCCATTCGGCCGTCCATCGGTCGGCCACCGCACGACCCGCGCGGCAGTCACCACGTGCGCGGCAGTCACCACGTGCGCGGCAGTCACCACCCGCACCACCCGCACCACCAGGGCCGCCCGGCCGTACCGGCCGGCGGCCGTCATGTCAGTTGAGAAGACGGAGATTTGATGACCACCACCGTGAGAAGACTGCTGGCCTCCGCCCTGCTGATACCGCTGCTCGCGGTCGGCGGCCTGGCGAGCCCGGCCTCCGCCGCCGACGGCCGGAACGCCCAGGGCGCGCAGGGCGGCCAGGGTGACCAGAACGACCAGGGCAACGGCTCCCGCCACGGCCGGAGCCCCGCCGACGACCCGAAGGCCGACATCAAGGACCGCCTGGCGGCGATCCCCGGCGTGACGATCACCGAGGAGAAGCCGACCACCACCGGTCACCGCTACTTCATCGCCACCTACACCCAGCCGATCGACCACAACCGCCCCTGGCTGGGCACCTTCCAGCAGCGCTTCAGCCTGCTGCACCGGGGCTACGACCGCCCGACCGTCTTCTACACCAACGGCTACACCCTGGGCACCAACCCATCCCGCACTGAGCCGACCCGGCTGGTGGACGGCAACCAGGTGTCCATCGAGTACCGGTTCTTCACCCCCTCCCGCCCGGAGCCGGCGGACTGGTCCAAGGCCGGCATCCGCCAGGGCGCCGCGGACTCGCACCGGCTGGTGACCGCGCTCAAGCGCATCTACCAGGAGGAGTGGCTCTCCACCGGTGCCAGCAAGGGCGGCATGTCCTCCACCTACTTCCGCCGCTTCTACCCGGACGACGTGGCCGGCACGATCGCCTACGTCGCGCCGAACAACACCGACGTCAACGACTACGCGGCGTACAGCGAGTTCTTCCGCACCGTCGGCACCCCCGAGTGCCGGTCCCGGCTGAACGCCGCCCAGCGCGAGTTGCTGGTGCGCCGCGACCGCCTGGAGCCCCGCTATGTCGCCGACAACAAGGCGGCCGGCTCCACCTTCAACACCCTCGGCAACCCGGACCGGGCGTACGAGGCCGGTGTGCTGGACGTGGTCTGGGGGTTCTGGCAGTACAGCCTGGAGTCCGACTGCGTGAAGGTGCCGGTGGCCGCCACCGCGACCGACGACGAGCTGTACGCCTGGTTCGACTCGCAGTCCGGCATCACCGGCAACAGCGACCAGTCGCTGGCGAAGTACACCGCGTACTACTACCAGGCCGCCACCGAGCTGGGCGCCCCGTTCTTCGACGTCTCGCACCTGAAGGACGTGCTGCACTACGACTACAAGGAGCTCTACTCGGTCCGCAGCTACGTGCCGAAGGAGATCCCGACCGTCTTCAACCGCAACGCGATGCCCGACATCGACCGCTGGGTGAAGCGCGAGGGTGAGCGGATCATGTACGTCTACGGCGGCAACGACCCGTGGGGCGCCAAGCCGTTCCACCTGGGCCGCGGCAGCGAGGACAGCTACGTGTACACCGTGCCCGGCGGCAACCACGGCTCCAAGATCGAGCAGCTGCCCGCCCCGCAGGCGGCGGAGGCCACCGCCAAGGTGCTGGAGTGGGCCGGACTGGGTGACCCGAACGCCGCTCGCTCGCTCGCCAAGTCGCCGCAGCCGGGCTCCGAGTTCGGCCCGCTGGACGTCGAGGGCCGGCGTCTGGAGCAGGAGCGCCGACCGCTGTAGCGCTTCCGCGCGACGAGCCGCGCCATCGAACGCGAGGAGGAGGCCGCCCCGGGCTCCCGGGGCGGCCTCCTCCCGTCGTCCCCGCCGTGCGGACGCGGGCGCCGGACCCTAGAGGTCGAGCCGGGCCCGGTCGACCGGGCCCGCGACCGGGCCCGCGGCGGGGCGTGCGGCGGCGGGGCGGGGAGGGCCCGCGGCGGGGCGTGCGGCGGTGGGGCCGGGGAGGTCGGTGGTGGAGCCGTTCCGGGCCGCCGAGGGCCGGGCGCGGAGCAGGACGGGCCCCAGGAAGGCGAGCAGCAGACTGCCGTTCACCAGCAGGAACACGGGCAGGTCGAAGCTCTGGCGGCCGACCAGGGTGGCGGTCAGGTAGGTGAGGCCCGGGACGGCGGAGGCGAGCAGGGTGACCGCCATGGGGGCGGTGCGCTGCATGCCGATCTGCAGGACGAACAGGGGCAGCGCGACGCCGAGGACCGCGATCAGGCCGATGAAGGCGGCGCGTCCGGCGGTGGTGGCGTGCAGGCCGGGGCCCGGGCCGAGCAGCAGGACGAGGGCGAGCAGGTAGGTGAGGTGGAACCGGTGCGCGGTGACGGTGACGGGCGAGACGCCGAGGCCGCCGAGCCGGTGGGAGAGGACCGCGATGCCCGCCGCCGTCACGCCGGCCACCCCGGCCAGTGCGAGGCCGGCCGACAGCTGGGCCGTGGTGTGCTCCGATCCGGTGCCGCCGGCCCGTACGGCCGCGGCGAGGGCGAGGGCCAGCGCGAGGGAGCCGAGTGCCAGTCGGCGCGGGTGCGCGGCGCCGGCCGTGGGCCGCCGCAGGCCGGCGACGGCGAGTGCGGCCGGGCCGATCCCGGTCTCGACGGCGGTGGCCAGCGGTGCGGGGGCCAGGGTCAGCGAGGTGTAGAAGCCGAGGAAGGTCACGGCGGTGGCCGCGTTGAGCAGCAGCATCAGGCGCAGTGGCGCGCCGCGCAGCGACTCGCGTGGGCGGCCGGCCCGGCGCAGGCGGTTGACCAGGCCGAAGACGAGCGCGGAGGCGCCGAAGGCGGTGAACGAGAGCAGCAGGCTCTCGCCACCGCCGAGGTCGTCGGAGAGTAAGCCGTTCGACAGGGACTGCAGCAGGATCGCGACCACGACCAGGAGTGTTCCGTTCACTGTCCGCCCCTAACTACCTAACGCGTTTGCCGGTGAGCTGAGTCTGGCACGGCTCGGCGCGCTTGGCTAACCGGCTAAGAGATTGGCCGGTTGGTGCGGTATAGACTGGAGGGCATGTCGAGGCGGACGGGGGTGTCGCGGTGCTCGAGCCCTCGCGGTCGGCGCTGTTGATCGAGGAGTTCGCCAACACGGTGAACCTGGAGTACGGCACGGATGCGATCGACACTCCGGACCGGTTGGCGCTCTGGCTGGTCGAGCACACCCTCCTGGACGCCTCGGGGCCGTCCGGCCCGGCGGCGGTGGACGGCGAGAGCCACCAGCGGGGGCTGCGGCTGCGGGCGGGGATCCGGGACGAGCTCGGTGTGCACGTCGGGGTCGATCCGCGGCCCGGCCTGCGACAGGCGGCCGGCGGGGTGCTCGGCGAGCTGCCGGTACTGATCGGACTGCACGGCGAACCGCTGCGTCCGGCCCCGGGGCTGTCGGCCGCGGACACCGCGCTCGCCCGACTCGCCATCGCCTGGACCGGGTTGCGGCTCACCGGGGAGGCCGGCCGGCTCAAGCGGTGCGCCGAGCACAGCTGCGAGCTGGTCTTCTGGGACGCGTCCAAGAACCGCAGCCGTCGGTGGTGTTCGATGCGGGTCTGCGGGAACCGGGTCAAGGCCCGGCGCTACGCGGCCCGGAGCAACTGAGCGCGGGGGGCCGAGCGCACCGGGAGGTGCCCGGCGGGGCCGGGCGAACCGGGAGGCACCGGGCCGGGAACGCGTGTGGGGCCGCCGACCATCGGTCGGCGGCCCCACAGGGCTCGGTTCGGGGATCAGTTCACCGCGCCCGGCACCGCCTCGCCGGCCAGTGCCAGTCGCACCGCGCGCACCGCCTCGGCGCCCGCCCGTTCCTGGGCCTGGGCCGTGCTCGCGCCGAGGTGGGGTGTGGCGATCACCGTGTCGAGGGCGGTCAACGGCGACTCCACCGGCGGCTCGACCTCGAAGACGTCCAGCGCGGCGCCCGCGATCCGGCCCTCCTTCAGGGCCTGGGTCAGCGCGAACTCGTCCACGATCCCGCCGCGGGCGGTGTTCACCACGGACAGCGACGGCTTGGCGAGCCGGAGTTCGGCCTCGCCCACGATGCCCCTGGTCCCCGCGGTGAGCGGCAGGTGGACGGTGAGCACGTCGCTCTCGCGCATCAGCCGTTCCAGCGTGACCGCCTCGGCGCCGGACCGCGCGGCGACCTCGGCCGGCACGTACGGGTCGTGGGTGAGGAGCCGCATGTCGAAGGCGGCCAGGCGGCGGGCGACCAGTCGGCCGATCCGCCCGAACCCGAGGATGCCGACGGTGCGGCCGGCCAACTCGGTGCCCCGGAAGGCCGATCGCTGCCACCGCCCGGCCCGGACCGAGGCGGTGGCGGCCGGGAGGTCGCGGTGGAGCGAGATGATCAGGCCCACGGTGAGTTCGGCGACGCTCACCACGTTGGACTCGGGCGCGTTGGCCACCGTCACCCCGGCCCGGGTGGCGGCGGCGACATCGACGTTGTCCAGGCCCACCCCGGCCCGGGCGACCACGCGGAGCTTCGGCGCGGCCGCCAGGACCTCCTGGTCCACCCGGGTGGAGCTGCGGACCAGCAGCGCGGAGGCGTCGGCCACCGCGGCGAGCAGGGCGGGCCGGTCGGCCCCGGTGCAGTGCCGGACCTCGACGTCGGGCCCGAGCCCGGCGAGGGTCTGCTGCGGCAGTGGGTCGGCGACGAGGACGACAGGACGGGACAAGGCGGTTCCCTTCTCGTGGGGATGGGGTGGGGAGAGGCGGGGGCGGTGCTGGATCAGCGGTGTCCGGCGAGCTCGGTGCCCGTGCCCGTGCCCGCGCCCGCGGGCACGGGCACGGGCGCCGACCCCGACCCCGACGCCGACCCCGACCCCGACGCCGACCCCGACCCCGACGCCGACCCCGACCCCGACGCCGGCGTCGGCGCGGAGGCGGGCGCCTCCACGGTGAACCGGACCGACTCCACCAGCTCCGCCGCCAGCGCCTCCGCCTCGGCCGGGGTGTCGGCGCCGACGAGGATCAGTCCGACCCGGTCGTCCGAACTGCGCACGGGCTGGATCAGCGCGCCCGGCTCGACGCCCAACTCGGAGTACAGCACCGCCGGGTGGCCGATCGCCCGGTCCCAGCCGGACACCTCCACCAGCCGCCCGGGCGGCGGCATCAGGAAGCGGACGGCGGCGGCCCGGGTCGGGGTCAGCGACGCGGTGTCGACCGGCCGGCCCAGCGCGTCCTGGTAGACCATCCGGAACAGCTCCAGCCCCGGGATGGCGTGGGTGAGCAGCAGATAGATCCCGTCCCCGCCGAGGCGGACGTGCACCTCGCCCAGCACGATGCCGCGCTCGGTGCGCCACAGTTCGACGTGGAAGAGGCCGAACCGCAGGTCCAGGGCCTTCAGCGCGGCCGTCACCTGGCGGTCGATCTCCTCCCGTGCGCCGAACGGGAGTTCGGCCGGCAGCACGTGGCCGGTCTCCACGAACAGGGGCGGAGCCATGGTCCGCTTGGCGGTCACCGCCAGCACCCGGGGCTCGCCGCCGAGGAACAGGCCCTCCACGCTGTACTCCGGGCCCTCCACGAACTCCTCGATCAGGAAGGCGGCTTCGGGGTCCGGCAGGGCGGCCAGCGCGTCCGGCAGTCCGGCCTCGTCGCGCACCAGGGTCACGCCGATGCTGCTCATGGCGTCGCGCGGCTTGACGATCCACGGGCCCGGGGTGCCCGCCATGAAGGCCACCGCCTGCTCGGCCGTCTCGCACACCCGCAGGGTCGGCTGGGCGAAGCCGGCCTCGGCCAGCGCCGTCCGGCAGGCGTCCTTGAGCTGCACCCGGCGCACCGCCTCCGGGCTGTTGCCCGGGGCCCCGAGCGCGGCGGCCACCTCGGCCACCGCCTGCTGCGCCTTCTCCCGGACCCCGAAGACCACGTCGAACCGGTCGCCGGCGGCCACCCGCTCCAGCGCCCAGGCGGAGTTCAGCCCGGGCTCGGCGAAGTCCACCGCCGAGGCCGCGTCGGCGAGCGCGTGCAGCTCGGCGGAGTTGGCGGGCAGGGTCTCGGCCTGGTTGGTCATGTGCATCCGCAGCCCGGCGGCCCGGCCCTCGCGCAGCGCCGGGCGGACCACCTCCTCGCTGAGCTCGAACGGTCCCGCCCCGCCGACGAAGAGCACGGTCGGCGCGGGGCCGGTTCCCCCGGCGGGCGCCGGTGCGGTCCGTACGGTCAGCCGGTCCAGTGCCGCCTGCACCCGTTCCAGCGCCTCGGCGGTGGTCGCGCCGGTGGCGGTGGCGACCGCGACCCGGTCGTGCGAGCTGCGGACCTCGCCGACCTCGGCGCCGAGCCGGGCGATGAAGTCCGCACCGAGCACCCCGGGCAGCGCCCGGGCCTCCTCCTCGCCGGCCAGCTCGGTGAGCACCCCGGGTTCGGCGGCGCCGAGGAACCGTACGGCGGTGCGGTGGGTGGGCCGGCTCGGTAGCGGCACGCCGACGGGCCGGCCGCGCAGCAGGTCCAGCAGGGCCGCGGGCAGGTCGGTGCGGTAGGCCTCGTTGATCATCGGCACGATCAGGTCGCCGGGCATCCGGCCGGCGCACTCGACCAGGTGGGGAACGCCCTCGGAGACGATCCACTCGCAGTGCGCGACGCCGGTGCCGAAGCCGACCGCCGCCAGCACCCGCCGGGTCTCCAGCAGCAGCCGGGCCGTCAGGTCGCCGGGCCGGTCGGCGGGCACGGTGTGGCCGAGCTCCACCGGGCGCGGACCGGGGAACAGCCGCTTCTCGGTGACGTTGCCGAAGACCGGCTCGCCGTCCGCCACCAGCAGCTCGACGCTGAACTCCGTGCCGGTGACGAAGCCCTCGACCAGCATCCGCAGCGGGAAGCGGCGGTCCGGCACGTACGGGCCCTCGTCCTGGTCCTGCACCTGCTGCCAGACCGCCTCCAGGTCGGTCCCCTCGGTGATCGCGCAGGTGCCGATCGAGGCCTGCCGGTTGGCCGGCTTGAGGATGGCCGGCAGCCCGTGCTCGGCCAGGAACGCGCGCACCTCGGCCAGGCTCGCCACCTCCCGCGAGGGCGGGTTGGCGATCCCCGCGGCGCCGGTCACCCGGCGCAGCGCCCGCTTGTCGCGCAGCACCCGGGCCGCGCCGAAGCCCGCCCCGGGCAGGCCCCAGCGCTCGGCCAGCCGGGCGGCGAACGGCACCGCGTACTCCAGCCCGGGCACCACCGCGACGGCGTGCAGGTCGCCGTGCGCGGCCACGAAGGCGTCCGCGGCCTCGTCGTGCTGGTACTCCCACTCGATCAGCTGCCAGGGGCAGTCGAGCCGCGCCAGCTGCTCGCGGGCGCCGCGCTTGCGGATGACGTCCGGTTCGTCGATGAAGACGACCAGCTCGTCGGGTTCCAGTCGGCTGAGCGCCTTCTGCCAGTCGGCGGAGTAGCCGACGACGACGATCGCTCGATTGGCAGATGCCATGGCAGGTGTCCCAACGTTTCGGGGTGAGGCAGGGGGGTGGAATGACCGGCGGGCCGGTCCGGGCCGGGCCAGCCGGGGCGGGCGGGGCTCAGTCGGACGGCCGCGGACCGGCGGACTCCGGCCGGCTCAGGCCGCGCACCGCGGCCAGCGCCGCCAGCCCGCCGAGCAGTCCGCAGACCAGCCAGACGCCGTTGCCCAGCCGGCTCCAGGCCAGCACGCCGAGGGTCGGGCCGATCGCGATCCCGGAGCCCCAGGCGGCCTGGGACATCGCCAGCCCGCGGCTCTTCAGCGAGGCCGGCAGCCGGGTCGGGTGGGCGAACATGGTGGGGCCGTTGATGATCTGGCCGAGCACCCCGACCAGGGTCATCAGCAGGACCAGGACCGCCCAGTCCGGCAGCGCGTACCCGGCCAGGCCCAGTCCGAGCAGGGCGAGCCCGACGCCGCCCGCGGTGCCGGCCCGCCAGCGCTGCACGTACTTGGTGACGAACAGCTCGCAGCCGACCACCATGGCGCCGGAGATGGTGAGCACCGCGCTGTACAGGACGGTGGAGTGCCCGTCCTCGGTGAGCTTGAGCGGGAGGACGGCGAAGTACTGGGCGTAGATCAGGGCGCTGAACCCCATCGCCGTCAGGTACAGCACGAACCGCCCGTCGCCGAGCAGCGCGCGGTAGCCGGCGGTCGGCTCCGTCCCGGCCTGTGGAACGTTGGCGGGCCGGCCGGCGGCGGTGGTCCGCGGCAGCAGGAGCAGCGCGATCACGCCGTAGCAGGCGGCCGCCACGCCGTTGGCCCAGAACAGCAGGTTCCAGTCGATCAGCAGCAGCCAGGAGGCCAGCAGCGGTCCCAGGGTGCCGCCGGTGTTCATGGCGATCCGGAACAGCGACATCACCATCACCTGGCGGTCGGCCGGTGTGAGGTCGGAGAGCAGGCTGCCGGCGGCGGGCCGGTACGTCTGCGCGGCGAGACCGGCCAGCACGGTGACCGCCAGCAGCAGCGGGAACGCCGACGGGCGGCCGACCAGGCTGATCGAGACGACCAGCAGTGCCGAGCCGAACATCGACAGCACGATGGTGCGCCGCGGCCCGAGCCGGCGGGTCAGCTCCCCGCCGGCCAGCGAGCCGGCCACCGCGCCGACGCTGTAGCAGCCCAGCGCGATGCCGCCCTGCTGCTCGGTGAAGCCCTGGTGCAGCAGGTAGAGCACCAGGAAGGACTGGACGAACGCGCCGAGCTGGTTGACCAGGACGCCGGCCAGCACGTACCGGACCGGCCTGGGGGCGGCGCGCAGCACGGCCAGCGCGCCGTCCGCGGGCCGCCGGGCGGCCTTTTCGGCCGGGGGCGCGGTGGTCATGCCTCCTCGACCCGGAAGAAGGTCTCGGCGTCCTCCAGCGCGTGCACCGCGTCCAGCGAGCGCGTGAGCACGTCGGCGTCGGTGTGCACCAGGTAGGCGATGCCGCCCTCGCCGGTGGTCAGGCCGCGGTCGCCGATCGGCTCGCCGATCGCCGGCAGCCGGTCGATGCTGTGGAAGCCGGGCAGCCGGCGCAGCGTGCGCAGCCCGTCGACGGCGCGCAGCGGTCCCTGCCGGCGCGAGCGCAGGAAGAGCTTGGCGACGGTCTGCCGGCCGCCGTAGGGCCGGTCGAACCGGGCCTCGAACTCGGCCGGGCGCAGGTACCGCTCCACGACCAGGTGCTGGTGGCTGTAGCCGTAGGCCGCGTGGTACGGGTCGGGGGCCAGCGAGGGGCCCATCACCCGGGAGTTGACCTCCACCAGGCGGGCGCCGCGCGGGGTCAGCATCACCTCGGTGTGGCCCGCGCCCTCGCGGATGCCCAGCGCGTCCAGGCAGTCCAGCACGTAGGCCACCAGGGCGCTCTCCGGCTCGGTGAGCTCCGGGCGGGAGATGATGTGGCGCAGCACCGGGGCGCCGTCGACCAGGTCGATCCGCTCGGCGTAGACGTCGCAGACCAGGTGGCGGCCGTCGATGCTGACGGTGTTGACGATGTACTGGGTGCCCTTCAGGAACTCCTGGACCAGCACCTCGTCGTTGACCAGGCCCATCAGGTTGAGGTCGTCGGCGATCCGGCGGTACGCGCCGCGCACCTCCTCGGCGGTGCCGCAGACCTGGCAGCCGTCGCTGCCCGCGCTGTTGAGCGGCTTGACCATGACCGGGAAGTCGGTCCAGTCGGCCAGCGCGGCCTCCAGCTCCTGGGCGGAGCGGACCGAGACGGTGCGGGCGGCCGGCACGCCGGCCTCCTCCAGCGCGCGGACCATCAGGTGCTTGTCGCGGCGGGCCGCGGCCTGCTCCGGGCGGTGGTGCGCCAGCCCCAGCCGCCGGGCCAGCGTGTCGGCCAGGATCACGCCGAACTCGCTGGCCGCGATGACGGCTTCGGGCTTGAGCTGCTCCAGCAGCTCGACCGTCTTGTCCAGGTCCTCGTGCATCAGCTTGCGGGTGGGCACCTGGTCGGCGTCGTACGCCGCGCGCAGGTTCTCCTGGTACAGGTGGAGCGTGTCGGCGCCCTCCTCGCGGAAGGCGATGCCGAGCGCGCGGCCGGTGGAGACGGGATCGACCAGTACGAACATGGTTTGGGGCCTCACTTCAGCGTTTGGGAGTGGGGGCGGGGCGCCGGCTACCGGCCGAGCAGTCCGGCCACGGACTGCGCCGCGCGTCGGCTGATCATCGACAGGTTGCTGGTGGCGGCGTGGAGTTCGCCGACCGCGGGCTGCCCGAGCGCGTACAGGCCGGGCGTGGGGGTGCCGTCCGGGGCGAGCACCCGGTTGGTCGCGAGGTCGATCCGCAGGCCGCCGAACCGGTGCGGCCGCGCCAGGCCGCCGGCGACCAGCGAGTCCATCAGCTCCACCGCGCGCAGCGGGACCGCGGCGCTCAGCGGGCGCACGGTGTTCACCACGTGGTCCGCCGCGTGGGTGAACTCCTCACCCTGGAGCAGGAATCCGGCGCGGTCCGGGTGCGGGGCCGCCGAACGGACGCCGCGCAGGATCTCCAGCCGGCCGGCCTCGACCAGCTCGGCCAGGGTCCGCGCGGAGTCCAGCGGCATCGGCGACCAGAGGCTGACCGCCATGGCGTGCCAGTCCCGCTGGAAGTGCCGGCGGTCCGGTTCGGCCAGCAGCGACCAGGCGTCCTCGATCTGCGAGTCGCCGGTGATCTGGGCGAGCACGGCCTGCCAGCGCTCGCCGCGTTCGGCCGCGTCCAGGTGGCGGCGCAGCCGGTCGTACGGCTGCGCCTCGACCCGGCAGGCGCGCAGCACGGCGGCCGGGTCCAGTCCGTGCGCCGCCAGCTCGCGGGCGACCAGGTCGCCCAGGGCGGCGACGGTCAGGCCGCCCGGGCGGGCGGCCAGTGCCCGGATCTCGGAGGGCGTGGCGACCAGGGTGGGCACCGAGACGGCCGGGTTGCGCACGCCCGGCAGCAGGCCGTTGCGCGAGACCATCCGCAGCGGCCCCCGGTGGTCGCGGCGGGCCAGTTCGAGTACCAGGTCGACCGCGCTCAGCCCGGTGCCGAGCACGCTGACCGCGGCGTCGGGCCGGATCGTGTCGGCGACCGTGCGCAGCGGGTACGGGTCGGGCAGGAAGCCGGGCAGCCCGGCCAGGCCGTAGCTGTCCACCGGCTCCGAGCTGCCGGTGCACAGGAAGGCGGCGTCCAGCGGGTGCTCCTCCCCGGCCGGGGTGCGGGCCAGGAAGCCCGCGCCGGACCGGAACAGCGCCACCACCCGCTCGCCGACCGTGCGCACCCGCACCGAAACGGCGGCGCCGTCCTCGACGGCCTGGTGGAAGGAGCTCTCCAGGTACTCGCCGAACAGCGTGCGCGGCACGTAGAAGTCGGGGTCCGCGGGCAGCGGGGCACGCGCCCGGTACCAGGCCAGGAAGTGGTCCGGCTGGTCGTGTCGCAGCGACATGTGTCGGGCCGGCTGGTTGACCAGGGCGGCCGAGGAGTCCGCCTGGTAGGCGCGCCCGGGGCCGTACTGCTTGTCCGCCTCGAAGACCGTCACCTCGATCGGGCGGCGGCCGTCGTGCCGGCGGACCAGCGCGTCAAGGACGCTGGTTCCGGCGGCACCGCCACCGATCACGCCTACTCGCACGGGGGCATCTCCTGGGTTCCGGAAGGATGTTGGGGGAGTGGGGCGGCGCCCGGCCTCAGTCGGTGAGCAGGCGCCCGATCAGCCGCGGGTCGTCCTCGACGGTGCCGTCCAGCGCGGCGTCGATCGCGGCGAGCACCTCGGGCTCCAGCCGCACGCCGACCGCCTTGATGTTGTCCGCGATCTGCTCGGGGCGGGAGGCGCCGATGATCGCCGAACCCACGTTGGGGTTCTGCAGCACCCAGGCGACGGCGAGCTGGGCCATGGTCAGGCCGCACTGCTCGGCGATCGGGCGCAGCAGCTGCACCCGCCGCAGCACCTCGTCGCGCATCCAGCGGGCGATGAAGGCGCCGCCCTCGGTGTCGGTGGCCCGCGAGCCGGCCGGCGGCTGCCCGCCCGGCAGGTACTTGCCGGTGAGTACGCCCTGGGCGACCGGTGACCAGACCAGCTGGCCGAGCCCGGCGCGCTCGCAGGCCGGCACCACCTGGGACTCGATCGCGCGGTAGAGCATGGAGTACTGGGTCTGGCTGGAGATCAGCGGGATGCGCAACTCGCGGGCCAGCTCGATGCCGCGGGTCAGCTGCTCGGCGTTCCAGTCGGAGACACCGATGTAGAGCGCCTTGCCCTGGCGGACCAGGTCCGCGAAGGCCAGCATGGTCTCCTCCAGCGGGACCGAGTGGTCGAACTGGTGGGCCTGGTACACGTCGACGTAGTCGGTGCGCAGCCGGCGCAGCGAGGCGTGGGCGGACTCCATGACGTGCTTGCGGCCCAGGCCCCGGTCGTTCGGGCCGCCGGGGCCGGTGGGCCAGTAGACCTTGGTGAGGATCTCCAGGCTCTCCCGCCGCTCGCCCTGGAGCGCGCGCCCCAGCACCTCCTCGGCCCGGGTGTCGGCGTACATGTCGGCGGTGTCGAAGGTGGTGATCCCGGCCGCCAGCGCGGCCCGGACCAGGGTGTGGGCCTGCTCCTCGGCGACCTGGGACCCGTGGGTGATCCAGTTTCCGTACGCGATCGCGCTCACTGACAGGCCGCTGCGGCCAAGACGGCGGTATTCCATGACGGACATCCAGCCAGCCGGGAAAGGCCGGGTCAAGGAGTTCGCCGACGGTCCATCAGGCGCCGCTATGGCGTTATCGAAGAACGCTATGGCGCTCCTCGGGCGGGCCGCGCGCGGCAGTACCGTCGCGAGTACCCGTGCATTCCACCGAAACCGCGGAAACCAGGTTGGAGAGAAATGGTCGACGACATCCTGCACGCGGCCCGCGAGGCCTTCGACACGGCGCCACCGGCCGGTGACGAGGCCTACGCGCGGTACTGCCACCGGCTCGCCGACGACCTCGGCGAGCACTGGCCCGGCGTGCTGGCCGCCAACGCCGAGGACCTCGACGAGGCCGCGGCCCGCGGGCTGCCCCCGGTCCTGGTGGAGCGGTTGCGGCTGACCGGCGAGCACCTGGCGGAGCTGGTCCGGATGGCCCGGGCGGTGCCGGCCGAGCTGCGCGCCGCGACCGCCCCGGACCCCGGCGTCCCGATCGCGGACTGGGGGGTGCTGCGCCGGGTGCGCAAGCCGCTCGGCGTGGCCCTGATGATCTACGAGGCGCGCCCGACCGTGACGGTCGAGGGAGCGCTGCTGTTCGCCGCCGCCGGCAACGCCGTGCTGCTGCGCGGCGGCAAGGAGATCGCCCGGACCAACGCCGCGCTGGGCGCGGTGGTGCGCGGCGCGCTGACCGCGGCCGGCCTGCCCGCCGCGCTGGTGACGGTGCTGGAGGACCCGAGCCGCAAGGTGCTGCGGACCCTTGTCACCCGGTCGGACGCGATCGACGTGCTGGTGCCGCGCGGCGGCCCCTCGCTGATCGACTTCTGCCGCTCGGCCGGCTCGGTCCCGCTGCTGGCATCCGGCGGCGGGGTCAACCACCTGTACGTGCACCGCACCGCCGATCCGGCGACGGCCGCCGCGATCACCCTGGACAGCAAGATCCCCGCCCCGGCCGGCTGCACCTCGCTGGAGGTCGCGCTGGTCGACGGCGAGGCGGCCGAGGGCTACCTGGCGGCCGTGCTCGAGCAGGCCCGGCGGGACGGCGTCGGCCTCACGCTGCGGCTGGACCCGGCGCTGCCGGAGCCCGCCGACCTGCCGCCCGGCTGCCGGATCGAGCGGCTCGGCGAGCACGACCTGGGCCGGGAGTTCCTCGACGCCACCATCGGGGTGGTGCCGGTGGCCGGTCCGCGGGAGGCGCTGGCCCTGGTGCGGCGGCACGGCTCCGGCCACACCGAGGGCGTGGTCTCGGGCGACCCGGCGGTGGCCGAGTGGTACGCCCGGCGGGTGGACGCCTCGGCCGTGGTGGTGAACGGCTCGCTGCGGCTCAACGACGGGCCCACCCTGGGCCTGGGCTCGGAGATCGCGATCAGCACCAGCCGGCTGCACGCCCGCGGGCCGGTGACCATCGGCGACCTGTTCACCCACAGCTGGCTGGTGGAGGCCGACGGCAGGCTGCGCGGCGGCCTGCCCGGCGGCGGTGACTGACGCCGGCCGGCGCGGCCGGCGCAACACCCGGGCCCTGGTCGGCTTCACCGCGGTCACCAACCTGGCCGACGGCGTCACCAAGGTGACCCTGCCGCTCACCGCCGTCCGGCTGGGCGGTTCGCCCGGCTCGGTCACCCTGGCGGGGCTGGCCTTCTCGCTGCCCTGGCTGCTGGCCTCGCTGCCGGTCGGGGTACTGGTGGACCGGGCCGACCGGCGCCGGCTGCTGTGGGGCGCGAACGCCGTCCGGCTGGCGGTGGTCGGCGCCCTGGGCGGGTGCGCGGCGGGCGGGCGGCTCGGCCTGCCGGTGCTGTACGGCGCGGCCCTGCTGCTGGGCACCGCCGAGGTGGTGGCGCTGACCGCGGCCGCCGCGCTGGTGCCGGCCGCGGTGCCCGAGCCCGGGCGGGAGCGCGCCAACGCCTGGGTGGCCGGGGCGGAGACCGTCTGCAACGAGCTCTGCGGGCCGTTCGTCGGCGGGATGCTGGTCGCGGCCGGAGCCGGTTTCGCGCTCGGCGCCGCCTGGCTCGGGTACGCGCTGGCCGGGGTGGCGCTGGTACTGCTGCGCGGGCGGTTCCGCGCCGCCGGCCCCGACGGCGACGGTCCCCGGCCGCCGGTGCTCCGGGAGATCGGTTCGGGCCTGGGCTTCCTGTGGCGCACCCCGCTGCTGCGGGCGCTGGCGCTGACGCTCACGGTGCTGTGCGCCTGCTGGGGCGCCTGGCTGGCGCTGCTGCCGCTGTACGCGCAGCGGGAGCTGCGGCTCGGCCCGGGCCAGTACGGCGCGGTGCTGGGCATGCTGGGCCTGGGCGGACTGGTCGGGGCGGCCGCCGCGGTGCGGCTGAACCGCCGGCTCGGGGTGCGCGCGGCGATGTTCGCGGATGTGCTGGGCACCTGCGCGATGCTCGGCACCCCGGCGCTGACGGCCAGTGTGCCGGCGGTCGCGGCGGCCGCCTTCGCGGGCGGTGCGGGCGGCACGCTGTGGCGGGTCAACGCCCGTACGATCGGCCAGCGGCTGGTGCCCGAGGGGATGCTCGGCCGGTACAACGCGGCGCACCGGCTGTTCAGCTGGGGCGCCGCGCCGTTGGGCGCCGGCCTGGTCGGGCTGCTCGCCGACCGCTTCGGCATGCGCGCGGCCTTCGCCGTCTTCGCGCTGGCCGCGGCGCTGGTGGCCCGTCCGTTCCTGCGCGCGCTGGCTCCCGGGGTGCCGGCCGCCGCCGCCCTCGGCGAGGCTGCGCCGGACGGCGCCGCATCACCTTCTTCTATGACGGCGGCAAAAGGTCTTTGACCAACTTTCGATCCGTGGGGGATGCTCGGTCAGGAAAGCCGGTGGATCGCCCGGAGGATTTTCCGGGGCATTCGCCGAAGCCGGGTCTCCGAATTCACCGACCCTGCTGCTTCCACCGCACCCACCGCATTCATTGAATTCATTGCATCCACTGCATTTGTCGAATTCGCCGTGATCGGGGAATTCATGACGGGGGAGTCCTGATCGGTCGTGACTGAATTCGATTCCCCTCTGCTGGTGCCCGTGCGGCGGTCGTCGGGTGCGTTCCGCTCGGTCCTGATCCACCCCACGGGCGGCGGGCTGAGCCCGTACCTGGCGCTGGCCGGACGGCTGGCCCGGTACGGTCCGGTGCACGGCGTCCGGGCCGCCGGGCTGCTGCCCGGCGAGCGGCCGGGCGACTCGGTGGCCGGGATGGCGGACGACTACCTGGCCCTGCTGCGCGGGCTGCCGTCCGCCCCGGACCTGCTGGTCGGCTGGTCGCTCGGCGGCGTGCTCGCCTGGGAGCTGGCCGCGCGACTGGCCGGCACGGGGCAGCGGCCGCCGGCCGTGGTGCTGGTGGACAGCCACCGGCAGCGGCCGGCGCGGGCCCGACTGCCCGCCGAGGTGCACGAGGCGGTCGCCGAGGCCGCCCGCACCGCCCCGGGCCGTACCGACCCGGACTGCCTGCGGCGCACCACCGACGCGCACATCGCGGCGGTCACCGGGCACCGGGTCACCGCGCCCCACCGCGGACCGGCCCTGCTGCTGGCCTGTGCCGGCGGCCGCCGTGAACGGCAGACCGCCGAGTGGCGCGAGATCGCACCGGACCTGACGGTCGGCCACCTGGCCTGCGGGCACTTCGAGGTGTTCCGCCCGCCGCACCAGCAGGAGACCCTCCGGCAGATCGACGCCTTCGTGGCCCGGCTCGCCGCCGACTCCCGGAACACCCCGCACCCTCCCCACTGCTCCGCCCTTCCTGACTCCCTTCGGAGGAACCGATGACCACCGGACCTGACCGCGGCGCGGTCGCCGAGTCCGTCAAGCGCGTGGTGATTGCCGAGTCCCGGCTCTCGCTGCGGCCGGCCGACATCAGCGACGAGGAGCCGCTGAACGGCGAGTTGCTGAGGATCAACTCCCTCGGTTTCGTCGGCATGCTCGTCCGGCTGGAGGACGAACTGGACGTGGAACTGCCCGACGACCTGTTCGTCGGACGCAGCTTCCACACCGTGGCCGACCTGGTCGACGCGGTCGCCGCCGGAGCGGCGGTGGCGCGATGAGCGCGGTGGCCCTGCCGACCCGCTGGCGCAGCGTCCTGCCGCACCTGGGCCACGAGCTGCCGCCGGACCGCACCCCGGAGTCCGCCGGCGGCACCGGGCTTCAGGTCAACCTGCCGCTGGTGCTGGCCCGGCAGAGCATCCAGTCCAAGGAGTACTGGGACATCCCGGCCGAAGTGGTGGACGCCTACCGGGCGTTCCGCCCGACGCCGCTGTGGCGGGCGCGCGGCTTCGAGCGCGAGGTCGGCGCCCGGGTGCCGATCTACGTCAAGTACGAGGGCGGCAACATCTCCGGCAGCCACAAGCTCAACACCGCGCTGGCGCAGGCGTACTACTACGCCAGGGCGGGCGCCAAGGAGCTGGTCACCGGGACCGGTGCCGGCCAGTGGGGCACCGCGCTGGCCGCCGCCTGCGCGATGTTCGGCCTCAAGTGCACCGTCTTCATGGTCGGCGGCAGCCTGCGGCGCAAGCCCTACCGGGGCACCCTGATGCGCACCCTGGGCGCGACGCTGCACGCCAGCCCGAGCCCGCTGACCGAGGTCTCCCGCAACCGGGCCGCCGGTGACGTGAACAGCCTGTCGCTGGCGATCGGCGAGGCGGTGGAGTACGCCGGGCGCACCGAGGGCGCGGCGTTCTGCATCGGCAGCGGCGAGACCTACAGCATCCTGCACCAGTCGGTGATCGGGATGGAGGCCATCGAGCAGCTCCAGCAACTCGACGCCCGGATCGACACGGTGGTCGGCTGCGTCGGCGCCGGCTCCAACTTCGGAGGCATCGCGCTGCCGTTCTTCGCCGACGCGGCGAGCCGCGGCGCCGACCAGCCGCTGCTGGTGGCCGCGGAGTCCAGCGCCACCCCGAAGCTCACCCGCGGCGTCTACGCCTACGACCAGACCGACGCCACCGGGACGGGGCCGCTGGAGGCGATGTACACCATCGGCAGCTCCTACCCGATCCCGGACTCGCACTCCGCGGGCCTGCGCTTCCACGGCGCGGCGAAGCTGCTGTCCGCGATGCGCCACCGGGACCAGATCGCGGCCACCGCCGTCGGCCAGGTCGAGGCCCTGGAGGCCGGCCGCCTGTTCACCCGCAGCGAGCTGGTGCTGCCCGCGCCCGAGTCGGGCCACTCGCTGGCCGCGGCCGCAAAACTGGCGGCCGGCGGGGCCGACGGCATGCGGTCCGAGCACGGCGTGGTGGCCGTGGTCAGCGGCCACGGCTACCTCGACCTGGCGGCCTACCAGCAGCTGATGGACGGCGAGTTGGTCAACGAGGGCCCGCTGGAGGCGGCCCTGGGAACGGCCATGGCCTCCCTCGGCCGGGTGCCGGTCGACGAGCCCGCGGGCAGTCTCGGATGAGCGGGCGCGAGGAGCTCTTCGACTGCCTGCAGGTCAACCTGGCGGCGCTCGCGGACCGCTGGCACGGCGCCGGCACCGGGCTGCGGCTCGGCGCGGTGCTGCGCTTCCGGCCGCAGCCCGGCCCGGACGGTCTGCCCACCGTGGAGCGCGGGGTGGAGCAGCAGCTCGCCGACGCCCGGGACCTGCTCGGCCTGGACACCGCCGAGCCGCGGCGGACCGAGCCGGCCGAGCTGATCCGGCCCGGTGACGGCTGCTACCTGGTGGCCGATGCCTACCACCTGCCCTGGGTGCCCTACTTCGGGCAGCGGCACATGGAGCACAGCCTGCTGGTGCGGCCGGCGGACGGCGACGCGGTCGAGGTGCTGGACGGCTACCACAACGAGACCCCGTGGGGCAGCGCCCGGCCGGGCCGGTGGACGCTGGACCGGGACGACTTCCTGGCGGCGCTGCCGCAGGGAGCCCTGGTCGCCCGGCTGGCACCGGTGGCGCCCACCGCGACCGCCGACCCGGTGGTCGACCTGGCCGGGCCCGCCGAGGTGGCGCGCTACGCCGCCGCCTACGCCGGACATCCCGACCGCGTGGCCGCGCTGCACCGCCTGACCCTGGAGACCTGGCTGCTGCTCAGGTCCCGAAAGCTGCACGCCGCCCACCTCGCCGCGACCGGCGTACCGGTGGACGAATGGGCGGTCGCCGACCGGCTGCGTGCCTGGGAGGCGCTGACCGAGCAGGTCTACCTGGCCTACCGCCGGGTCGAACGCGGCCGGCCCGAGCCGCAGCGCCTGTCCGACCGGCTGGTCGAGCTCCTGGAGGGCGACCGGGCCGTGTTCGGCGGCGCCGGCCGCGCCACCGCGGCGGACCCGGCCACGGCCGGGTCCGCGCCCTCGGAGCAGCTGCGCCGGACCGTCGCCGAGGCGGCCGCCGCCGTGCTGCGCACCGAGCCCGGCCCGCTGCTGGACGGCGCGCCGCTGACCGACAGTCCCGCCTTCAGCTCGTTCCGGATCGTGGAGATCGTCGAGCGGCTGGAGAGCGACCTGGGGATCGAGTTCGATCCCGACGACCTGGTGCCCGAGCACCTGCACCTGGTCGACGCCATCTGCCGTGCCGTGCTGCGCGCCACGCCCGCCGACACCGCCGCACGGCTCGTCCACTCGGGGGAGGCCCGATGAGCGCCCAGCCTGCCGTCCTGCACGAGCTGCTCGACCGAGCGGCCGAGCGGTGGCCGGACCGGCCGGCCGTCTCGGCCGGCGAGCACAGCCTGACCTACCGTCAACTCGTTGACACCAGCCACCGGGTGGCCCTTCTGCTGGCCGGGCACGGCCTGCGGCGCGGGCGTCGGCTGGTGATCAGCGCGCCCAACTCGGTGGAGCTGCCGGTCCTGGTCACCGCGGCCTCGCGGATCGGCGCCCCGTTCGCGCTGCTGCACGAGCAGGTGCGCGGCGCCCAGCTGGAGCACGTGCTGGCCGACTGCGAGCCGACCCTGCTGGTCGGCGCCGACCCGGACGGCCGGGCGGCCGCCGAGGCCCGGGGCGTCAAGGCCCTGGACATCGCCGAGTTGACCGACCTCGCCGCCGGCCCGGTGCCCGACCGGACCGCGCTGCCGGCCGGCCCGCTGCCGGTCGACCCGGTCTGCCTGATCTACACCTCCGGCACCACCTCGCTGCCCAAGGCCGTGGTCAGCACCCACCAGCAGCTGGTCTTCGCCGCCGGGGCGATCCAGCAGGTGCTCGGCTACCGGTCCGACGACGTGGTCTACAGCCCGCTGCCGCTCTCCTTCGACTACGGGCTCTACCAGTTCTTCCTGGCCGCGCTCGGCGGCGCCCACCTGCGGCTGGGCCGCCCCGCCGAGGTCGGCCCGCCCCTGCTGACCAACCTGGAGCGCAGCGGTGCCACCGTGCTGCCCGCCGTCCCGGCGGTGGCCGACGCTCTGGGCCGCCTGCTGCGCCGGGCGGGCGACCGGGCCCTGAAGCTGCGGCTGCTCACCAACACCGGCGCGGCGATGCCGCCCGAGGCGCTGGCCCAGCTGCGCGCCCGGATCCCGGGCCTGCGGGTGCAGTTGATGTTCGGCCTGACCGAGTGCAAGCGGGCCACGATCATGCCGGTCGACGGCGACCTCGACCGGCCCGGTTCCAGCGGGGTCGCGCTGCCCGGCACGGAGGTCTTCGTGGTCGGCCCGGACGGCGCCCGGCTGCCCGCCGGCGAGGTCGGCGAGATCGTGGTGCGCGGGCCGAACGTGATGGCCGGCTACTGGCGCCGGCCCGAGCTCACCGCCGAGCGGTTCCACCGGGCCGAAGGGCTCTTCCCCGAGCTGCGCACCGGCGACTACGGCTGGCTGGACGACGAGGGCTTCCTGTTCTTCGACGGCCGCCGGGACGACATCTACAAGGAGAACGGCTTCCGGGTGAGCGCCACCGAGGTCGAGGCGGCCGCCCGCCGCATCCCCGGAGTGGCCTCCGCCGCGGTGCTGGCCCCGGCCGCGGGCCGGGCGGCCCTGCTCTTCGTCACCGGCGGGCTGACCTCGGCCGAGGTGCTGCCGGCGATGCGCGAGCAGATCGAGCGGTTCAAGGTGCCGGGCCGCTGCCTGGTGCTCGACCGGCTGCCGCTGACCGGCAACGGCAAGGTCGACCGCAAGGCGCTGGCCGTCCTGGCGGAGGAGGTGGAGCGTGTCCGTGCCGACTAGCGCGCCCGCGCCCGCGGTGCTGCCGGTCCCGCCGGCCGTCCTCGCCGCGGTGCCCACCCCGGCGTACCTGTACGACCTGGCCGAGGTGCGCCGCAACCACGGCCGGCTGCGTGCCGCGCTGCCCGAACCGACGGGCCTGTACTACTCGTTGAAGGCCAACCCGCACCCGGCGCTGCTCGCCGAGCTGCGCCGCTGCGGGGCCCGCCCCGAGGTCTGCTCGACCGGCGAGCTGGACGCCGCGCTCGCCGCCGGCTGGCCGGCCGACCAGGTGCTCTACACCGGCCCGGGCAAGCGGGACGAGGAGGTCGCGGACGCGCTGGACCGCGGGGTGCGCCGGTTCTCGGTGGACTCGCCGCACGGCATCGAGCAGCTGGACCGGCTGGCGGCGGCCCGCGGCACCGCGGCCGAGTGCCTGCTGCGGATCAACGAGGACCAGCCGGCCCCCGGCCAGGGCCTGGCGATGACCGGCGTGGCCTCGCAGTTCGGCGCCGACGCCGACTGGGTGCTGGCCGAGCCGTCCCGGTTCGGCGGCCGGCCCGCCGCCCGGGTCGTCGGCCTGCACCTCTACATGGGCTCCAACATCGCCCAGGTGCGGGACCTGCACGCGCAGTTCGCCCGCTCGCTGGGCACCGCGCGGCGGATCGGCGAGGCGCTGGCACCGTACGGCGCCGAACTGCGGGTGCTCGACCTCGGCGGCGGCTTCGGCGCCCCCTTCGCCAAGGCCGGCGCTCCGCTGGACCTGACCGCCCTGCGGCCGCTGCTGGAGGAGCTGTTCGACGCCGAGGCCCCCGGCTGGCGCACGGGCGCGCCGGAGCTGGTCTTCGAGTCCGGCCGCTACCTGGTCGGCACCGCCGGCACCCTGCTGACCGCCGTGCTGGACGCCAAGCGCTCGCACGGCAAGGAGGTGGTGGTGCTCGAATCCGGCATCAACCACCTGGGCGGCATGTCCGGGCTGCGCCGGCTGCCCCCACTGGCCCCGCACCTGGTTCGCGCCCGCGACCCGCACGACGGGTCCGAGCGGGACACGCTGGTGGCCGGCCCGCTCTGCACCCCGCTGGACACCTGGAGCCGCGGGGCCGCGCTGCCCGCGCTGCGCCCCGGTGACCTGGTCGCCGTGCCCAACGTGGGCGCGTACGGCCTGTACGCCAGCCTGGTCGCCTTCCTGGGCCACCCGCTGCCGGTGGAGGCGGTGGTCGACAGCGACCGCCCCGAGGCGGCACCCGAGCTCACCAGGGTCACCTTGACCCGGATCCCCGTCCCGGCCCACCGAGGAGAGAACTGATGGACCCCCGACTGCCCGAGCTGCTGCGCCCGTTCCTCAAGTTCGCGGGCGACCGCGAGATCACCGCCGAGTCCCCGCTGCGCGAGTTCGGCCTGGACTCGATGCAGGCCATCGAGCTGCTGTTCGCCATCGAGGACACCTTCGACGTCTCGCTGCCGGACGAGGACATGAACGACGCCACCTTCGAGACCGCGGGCAGCCTGTGGACCGCGGTGCACCGCGCGCTGACCGCGGCCGGCCGCGCCGACGAGGTGGTCGGCGCATGAGCGCACCGGCGATGACCGCGGCGCCCGTACGCCCCGAGCGGATCGGTGCCGCCGACCTGGCGGCGCTCACCGAGCGGGTGGCGAAGGTGACGGCCGAGCACGTGGAGCACACCGACCGGGAGGCGGCCTTCCCGGTCGCGGCGCTGGCCGAGCTGCGCGCCACCGGCCTGCTCGGCCTGCTGGTGCCGGTCGAGTACGGCGGCCTCGGCGGCACGGTGGCCGACCTGGTGGAGGCGAGCATCGCGCTGGGCCGGGTCGACATGTCGGTCGCGATGGTCTTCGCGATGCACGGCCAGCAGGTCGCGGCGCTGGTGCGGCACGGCGGCGAGCGGCTGCGCGCCGAGGTGCTGCCCGAGGTCGCGGCCGGCCGGGTCTACCTGGCCTCGGTCACCACCGAGGCCGGCAAGGGCGGGCACCTGCTCAGCGCCGAGGCCGCGCTCGCCGCGGCCGACGGCGAGCTGCTGGTGGACCGCTTCGCCCCGATCGTGACCGGCGGTGAGCACGCCGACGCCTTCCTGGTGACGATGCTGAGCCCGCACGCCACCAACCCCGGCCAGGTCTCGCTGGTCTACGCCCGGCGCGACCAGCTGGAGATCGAGCGCTCCGGCGACTGGCAGCCGCTCGGCATGCGGGCCAGCCACAGCGTGGCGCTGCGGCTGCGCGGCAGGGTCCCCGAGCACCAGGTCGTCGGCGCGCACGGCGACTTCCGCTCGGTGGTCACCGGCGTCTTCGGCCCGCTCGCGCACCTGGGCTGGTCCGCCTGCTGGCTGGGCACGGCCGCCGGCGCGCTCTCCCGGGTGCTGCGCCTGCTGCGCTCCCCCGAGGGGCGCAAGCAGTCGAACCTGGAGTCGGAGCTGCTGCTGACCCGGCTGTCCCGGGCCCGGCAGCGCCTCGACACGGTGTACGCGCTGCTGGTGCAGACCGAGCGGACGGTGGCCGAGGCGGCGGACCTGACGCCGCCGAGGATCCAGCTGCGGCTCAACGCGCTGAAGATCACCGCCGCCGAGGAGTGCTACGCCGTGGTCGACGAGCTGGTGGACGCGGTGGGCATGCGGCACGGCTACCTCAAGGGCTCGCCGACCCGGCTGGAGCAGGCGCTGCGCGACCTGCGCTCGGCGGTGCTCAACTACAGCAACGACCGGCTGCACCTGGCGGACGGCAGGCTCGCCCTGCTCGACCCGGAGGTGCGCTTTGACTGAGTCGCCCGCCCCGGCCGACTACCGGGCGCTGCTGGAGCGGGCGTTGGAGCCGTTGCCGGCCGGGGCCGCGGCGGCGCGGGTCTGGCGGGCGCTCGGCGAGGCGGGCGCGCTCCGCGAGCTGTACCGGGACGGCGGGCCGACCGGCCCGGTCGCCGATCCGCGGCGGCTGCGGGCCCTGCTGACCGCCGTCGACGCGCGCGGCGACAACGGCGTCACCCTGGCGGTGCTGGTGCAGGCCGCCAGCGCGCTGCCGATCGCCGCCTCCGGCACCGCCGGGCCGGTGGCCGAGGCCGCCGCGGCCGCGCTGGCCGGCGCCGCCACGCTGGCGCTGGCCGCCACCGACACCGCCGTGCCCGGCTCGGACCTGGCCGGCCTCGGCACCGAACTCTCCTACGAGGGCGAGGAGTTGGTGATCGACGGCGGCAAGCGCTGGGTGACCGGGGCGGTGACGGCGGACCACCTGCTGGTGCTCGCCCGGCACCGGCCGGGCCGGCACTTCACCAGCTTCGGCTGGGTCCTGGTGCCCACCGCGGCGCCGGGCGTGACGGTCCGGCCCGCCGGGGGCGGGTTGCTGGCGGGCGCCGGGATCGGCCACGTCGAGCTGCGGCAGGTGCGGCTGCCGGCCGCGCACCTGGTCGGACGGCCCGGCCGGGGCATGGCGCTGTTCGCCCGGCACATGGGCACCGAGCGGCTGGCCGGGGCGTACTGGGCGGTCGCGCTGGGCAGCCGTACGGTCGCCGCCACGGTGGAGCTGCTGGAGCGCCGCACGGTCGAGGACCGGCCGCTGTGGCAGCATCCGGCGGTCCGCCAGCAGCTGGCCGGCTGCCTGGTGGCGCTGCGCCAGCTGAGCGCGCTGGCCGACACCCTGGCCGAGCGGATCACCGCCGGCCCGGACCTGGCGGCGGCGGCGCTGCTGAAGGCGGCGGTCGGGCAGGGCATCGACCCGGTGCTCGACCGCTGCGCGCACCTGCAGGGCGCCGAGGGCTTCGCGCCCGGCGGCGCCCAGCTGACCAGGGCGGAGGCGGGCGTGCTCGGGATCGGCGGCGGGGTCACCGAGCTGATGCTGGACGCGGTGGCGGACGGCGCGCCGGCGCTGCTGGCGGAGCTGCGCTCGTGAGCACCACCATGTCGCCGCGGCCCCCGGACCCGGCCGGCGTCGGCCTCCCGGCGGCGGGTACGCCCTGCCGCCGGCCGGCGGACGGGGTCTGGACGGCCGACGGACCGCTCGACCACTGGGCCGCGGTCGCGCCCGACCGGGCCGACCTCGACGCGGCCCGCGCCCTGGCGCCCCGGCGGGCCGAGGAGTTCCTCGCCGGCCGGGCGCTGCTGCGCCGGCTGCTGACCGCGCTGCTGCCCGAGCTGGCCGCCTCCCCGGTGGTCCGCGAGCCGCGTGGCCGGCCGGTGCTGGCCGCCGCCCCGGGCGTCGGGATCAGCGTGTCGCACGACGGGGACCGGGTGGCCGCGGCCGTCGCGCCCGGCCGCCGGGTCGGGGTGGACCTGCAGCAGGTGCCGGACGAGGTCTCGCCGCGGCTGCTGCGCCGCTGCCTGCGCGAGCGGGCGGCGGCGCTCGCCCCGTGGCCCGCCGGGCTGCGCGCCGCCGAGCTGGCCTGGGTGTGGACGGTGCAGGAGGCCTGCGTGAAGGCCGAGGGCACCGGCCTGGCCGGCCTTCCCTGGCGGATCGACGTGCCGGTCGGCGCCGAGCGGGGCCGCTGGCGCGGCCTGCGCTGGATCAGCCTGCGCGGCCGCTCGGCGGTACCGCTCAGCTGCGCCTTCTCGGATCCGGTGGCCGACCCGACGGCCCGTGACCTGATGATCCGTGAACCCTGGGCCCGCGACCCGCGGACCTTCGACCCGCGGACCTTCGACCTGGAGACACCGTGCACATGACCGCGCTCGCGGCCTGCGAGCCGCAGCTGAGCTGCTACACCACCAACCTGGTCGCCTACCTGGAGGCGACCGACCCCGGGATCCGGCGCCGGTTCGGCCACGCCGTGCGGCTGGCGGTGCGCACCGACCTGCCGGCCGGCCACGCCGCCTTCTCGCACCACGAGCGGGTGGACGCGGGCCCCGACGGCCGCGGGCTCGGCTACCGCGGCGCGCCCGACTGGGAGCGGGCGCGCGCCGGGCTGCTGGCCGAGCTCGAAGCCGAGGGCCAGGTGCTGGTGGCCGGCAACACCCGGTACCTGCCGTGGTCGCCGGCCGCCGGGCAGGCGGACGCCCCGCACTGGCTGCTGCTGCGCGGCCGCAAGGGTGACCGCTGGCTGCTGGCCGACCAGTTCGCCGCCCTCACCCCGTACGGCGAGCAGGAGCCGTTCCTCGGCTGGGTCGGGGAGGAGGAGCTGGCGCGGGCGCTCACCCCGGTCCCCGAGCCGCCGGCCGAGGTCGCCGCCCGCGACGGCCTGGCGCTGGGCCTGGCCGTACCGGTGCCGCCGGCCGGCCAGTACCGCTGGCTGCGGCGCACCGCCGACCCGGGCGACCCGCAGGCCGGGCCGGGCCGGCCGGGCCCGGGGGAGTGGCTGCTGGGCGACGGCCCGGTCGTCGCCCACCTGCTGGGGGTGCTCACCGCGGACACCACCGCGCCCGCCCGGTACGCCGACGACCTGTGGGCGGCCTCCTGCCACTACGCGCACCGCAACTCGGTGCTGGCGGCCGAGGGCCGGGTGGACCCGGCGCGGGCCGCGGCCGCCACCGTGGCCTGGGCCGAGCTGCCCAAGGTGCTGCGGTTCGCCGCCGAGTCGGCCCGGCGCGGCCGGCCCCGCAACGGCGTCATCGAGCGCGCCTTCACCCAACTCCTCGACGTCACCGAGGCGTTGGGTGCCGACCCGGTCCTGAAGGGATGAGCATGGCACAGACCCTCTACCAGCGGTTCGCGGCCTCGGTGGCGCGGTTCGGCGCCGAGTGCGCCCTGGAGGTCGGCGAACGCCGGCTGAGCTACCGGGAGTTGGGTGAGCTGGCGGACGGGCTGGCGGCCGCGCTGGTGCGCGCCCACGGCGGGGTTCCGGCCCGGGTCGGGCTGCTCGCCGAGCGCAGCGTGCTCGGCTACGCCGGCTACCTGGCCGTCCAGCGGCTGGGCGGTACGGTCGTCCCGCTCAACCCGGCCTTCCCGCCCGCCCGCAACGCCGCGATCGTGCGGGCCGGCCGGCTCGACGTGGTGCTGCACGAGCGGGGCGACGGGCCGCCGGCCGAGCTGTCGGTGCCGGTGCTGCCGCTCACCGAGCCGGCCGGCGCCGTCGCCGCGGGCGAACTGCCCGAGGTGCCCACGGACACCGACGGCTTCGCCTACGTGCTGTTCACCTCCGGCTCGACCGGCACCCCCAAGGGCGTGCCGATCACCCACCGCAACGTCTCCGCCTTCCTCGACCACGTGCTGCCGCGCTACGGGGCGGGCCCGGGCAGCCGGCTCTCGCAGACCTTCGACCTCACCTTCGACCTGTCGGTCTTCGACATGTTCCACGCCTGGGGCAGCGGCGCCTGCCTGGTGGTGCCGAGCCGCCGGGACCTGATGGCCCCGGTGCGCTTCGTGGCGGAGAAGGAGCTGACCCACTGGTTCTCGGTGCCCTCGATGGTCTCCTACGCCCGGCGGATGCGGGCGCTGCGGCCGGGCCGGATGCCCTCGCTGCGGTGGAGCCTGTTCTGCGGCGAGCCGCTGACGCTGCAGCAGGCCGAGGCCTGGCAGGGGGCGGCGCCGGACAGCGTGCTGGAGAACGTCTACGGCCCGACCGAACTCACCATCAGCTGCACCGAGTACCGGCTGCCGCGGGACCGGGCGCGGTGGCCGCGGACCGCCAACGGCACGGTGCCGATCGGCCTGCCCTACCCCGGCGTCGAGTACCGGATCGTGGACGCCGAGGGCCGGTCCGCCGATCAGGGCGAGCTGCACTGCCGCGGCGCCCAGCGCTTCCCCGGCTACCTGGACCCGGCCGACGACGCCGGCCGGTTCGCGCCGGACGGGTCGGCCGCGGCCGCCCCCGGGGCGGCCGGCCCGCCCGCCGAGGCCGACTGGTACCGCACCGGGGACCGGGTCGCGCTGCAGGACGGCCACCTGGTGCACCTGGGCCGGGTGGACCACCAGGTCAAGGTGCACGGCTACCGGGTCGAGCTGGGCGAGGTGGAGGCCGTGCTGCGGGAGCAGCCGGGCGTGGTGGACGCGATCGTGGTCGCGCTGCCGGATCCGGGCGGCGAGAACGTCCTGGTCGCGGCCTGCACCGGAACCGGCCTGGACGCCGAGGAGTTGGCGGCGGGGCTGCGCGGGCGGCTGCCCGGCTACATGCTGCCGCAGAGCACCACCGTGCTGGCGGAGCTGCCGTTGAACGCCAACGGCAAGGTCGACCGCGGCGCCGTCGCCGCAGCGCTCGTCAGTCGGCAGGGTTGAACCCGATGAGAACCGGAGGAGCACGATGAAGACCGAGGACGCGTACCGCCCGGCTGTCACGAGCCGGCCCGAGTCCGGCGGCCCGGACGCCTACCGCGAGGCCATCGCCCGGCTGCCCACCGGGGTGGCGGTGATCACCGCGTCGGGCGCCGAAGGCCCGGTGGGCTGCACCGTGAACGCGGTGATGTCGCTCTCGTTGGACCCGCCCAGCCTGCTGGTCTCGTTCGGAACCGGCAGCCGGACGCTGGCCCGGGTGACCGAGGCCGGCCGGTTCGCCGTCAACGTGCTGTCCTGGGAGGACCGGCGGCTGGCCCGGCAGTTCGCCACCGGGACGGCCGCCCAGCGGTTCGCCGGGGTGCCGTGGGCCCCGGTGCTCGGCGTCCCGGTGCTGAGCGGTGCGGTCGTGGGCCTGGTCTGCGACGTCAGCGAGACGATCCCGGCGCTGGACCACACCCTGGTGGTCGGCCGGGTGCGGACCACCACCGGGGTCGACGCGGAGCCGACGGTGCTCTTCGGGCACGGGCAGTACGCGCTGCGCGGCTGAGCCGGCCGCGGTCGGGGTGAGGAGACCTTCGTCACCGCCGTCGGGTACCCGGCGAACATCGACTACGCCGCCCACCAGGTGAGCTGCGCGGGGACCCTGGAGCGGCTGATC